>JAHJBW010000212.1 GCA_018813405.1 Candidatus Margulisiibacteriota bacterium
TGATGAGGGGGGGAGATGTCAACAATGAAAAACAGGTAATGATCTTTCTCATGACATCATGACCCTTTACTACGCAAAAACATCTTTCATGGGAAACACCAATTCTCTCTAATTGTGTCTTCACAAATTACTCTAATGCTCAATTTTTTCATTAGTGCTATTGGCGACAGCAAAATTTGTGAAAATACGAGACATTTTTATCGCACCCGCCTGGTTCGCTTGCAAATAATAGTGATCAAAAAAAACCAATTGTATTCAATTGTTCTTAAGTTTATACTATTTCCAATCAATGAGCTTTAAAAAACTGGGAACATTTGCATTCATTTCCTTGGTGGGTATTACTGTATCCATTGCCCAACCTCTGCCGCCTCAGAAAGTTCAGGCCTCCAACAACACCATCAACAATGCCATTAAAATAACCTGGTCACCCAGCCCCTCGGAAAACGTATTCTCATATAATGTTTACCGTGAAGGCAAACTGATCGCGGACAACATCACTTCTCTCAACTATCAAGACAATGATGTCATATGGGGCACAGAATATTCATATATAATAAAAGGAGTGGATGCCAGAGGAGCCGAAGGTGATCCATCAAAAGAAACCATTGGAAGATCAGGAGACAAACTCCCGCCCGAAAGCTCGCTCCAAACTGAAAAGGACTCCCCGAACGCCTATTTAGGCAAGATATATACTAACGCGGCAAGTGTATCCTTTAACGTTACCGCCTCAGACCACCCTGCCAAAGAACCTTATCCCAAAAATGCCCAGAGCGGTATGGCAAAGATCAAATTGTGGGAATCTTCACTCGGGGAACAAAAGAACGGGTGGCAGGAGATAGAATCCGAATATAATGTCGTGGGACCAAAAGAATATCCTGGCATGAGCACAGAAATTGCGCCTGTAGAAGGCGACAGAGAAATATATTCCAAGTGCATGGACCACAACGGAAATATCCAGGTTTCAACAGGAAGATTAAGCGTGGTATATGACAGTACCCCACCACAAATAAATGAGTTCAAGGTCACCCCGCCCGTTGCCAGCAGTCCGGACATAAAGATCAGCTGGAAATGCGACGACAACTATTCACCCCTGGTCAAACCAGAACTGATGATAGACCCTAAGCCCACCGGCGCCATGCCCGAAGGGTTCTTTTCAGACCTTGAATCAAACATGTCCTTTAAATTGCCAAACAAGGATGGAGAATATTACATTGATTTTTCTGTTATCGATCTGGCAGGGAACATGTCAAGCCCCAGATCAGAAACAGTATTGCTTGACCAGGTACCCATTGAAGGAACTTTGACAATTGATGACGGCGCGACCTGGACGGGCCAGGCCGATGTTACCCTTAACTATACTTCCAACAAGCCAGAGGAAAGGGTGTCCGTCTTCTTCAGTAACGACGAGAACGAGGCAGAAAAGATCCAGCCGACGGACAAGGGTTGGGAAAAATTTGGCTGGGGAGAAAAGTCCGGCTGGAAAATTGCCGCGAATGAAGAGGCTGAATGGGACCAGGACAAGACCGTATACATAAAACTGATGGATGACGCGTCGCCGCCCCATGTCTCGGAAGTAATATCCGCGGTTATCCATTTTGGAGAACCGAAGGCATCTGAGGAAAGGGCTGATACTTTAACGCCGTCAAGCGCTTCCGGCGGCATGATCGAAGAGGTAAGGATAGATGACAGGCTGGTCAAAGAAGGTGAAAAGATCACCTCAACTAAAAGACCAAAGTTCTTTGCAAGGATCGTCAACCACAATGGTATTGACAGCGTCAAAATAAAGGACGAGTTCGAAGGCGGCCAAAAAGAATACCGGATAACCGAATATAGGTCCCAAAAACCCTCAAAACTAGACGCGTACAATATTGGAGAGGTAGAGATAGAATTCACGCCGGAAGAGAATTTGGAAGAAGGGGAACATGTTTTCACCATAAGCGCGTCGGATTTGAACGGCGAAACAGCGGAATTTTCAATGCCGGCAGAAATATCCAGCGTAAAGGTGGTCGGACAGGTTGTCCCCTTCCCATCTCCTTACAGAAAGTCAAAGGACAGTGAAATAACCATAGGATATGAACTGGCAACCCCTTCAGAAATCGACATTCATATCATGGCCATTTCGGGAGAAACAATAAAAAGAATATATTGCAGGGAAGGAGAAGAAGGCGGCAAGTCCGGATACAACAGGGTAAAATGGGATGCCAGGACAACTTTCGGCGACAGTCTGGCGATCGGCATTTACCTGGGAGTGGTCACCGCAAAAAAAGAACAGAAGATATTGGGCAAATTCAAGCTTGTGGTAATAGACTGACACGCACTTGTCCCTGGCAAAGCCGAGGGATCCCGCACTCCTACTGGTCCTTCTCATGACATCATGACACTTAACTACGCAAAAACAGCTTTCATGGGAAACACCAATTCTCTCTAATTATGTCTTCACGAATTACTCTAATGATCCCTCTCGCTTATTGCTCAAATGGGCTCAAATTGACACTAATCCGGATTTTTTTTCGGATAGGCGATGATTTGCATTGATTGGAGAAATTGGAGGTTTTTCCATCTGTGTTATTGGCGACAGAAAAATTTGTGAAAATACGAGACATTTTTATTGCACCTACTTAATTCGCTTATAAATAATACTGATCATAAAGGGTCACCATGTCCCCTGTCTTCCCAATCTCACACTCCTACCCATCACTCTCCCAGTTGCGCATTCTCAGCAGTTCATCATCAAAAGCATCATCCAGAGAATCGGGAGCGGGCCTGGGCGCGGGAGCGGGAGCCGGGGCGGGAATGGAAGAACTGCCGCGGTATTGTTCATTTACCGAACCATGGCTAATATATTGCGGACCGCGCGGAACCTCTTCGATAGCCCTTTTAAGGCGGTTTTCCTTGTACTATTTCAGGATGTCACGCGCGACATAGGCCGGGGCCTGGTCGCCATGCTCGCCATGTTCCACAAAAGAACTGATAACTATTTCCGGCTCATTGGCGGGCGCGAAGCAAACGAACCAGGCATGAGGCCGGCCGGGATTTTCCGCCGTTCCGGTCTTGCCTCCGGCAGGGAGACCCGGCACATAGGCCGCTACACCCGTACCACGCTTTACGACCTCGACAAGTGAATCCCTGACAAGTTTCCATATTTCGGGAGACACCGGCACATCACCCATTGGCTGGGGTTCGTTCTTTACAATAATCTCACCGTTCTTGTCCCTTATCTCTTTTACCACGTAGGGTTTGAACCTTTTTCCCGTCGCAATATAGCCGTAAAGTGAGGCCATTTGCAGCGGCGTGACCTGTATAAAACCCTGGCCGATGCCCATATTTATGGAATCCCCTTCATACCAGGGTTCTTTTAGCACTTCTTTTTTCCAGGCGGATGAAGGGATAAGGCCCGCTCTTTCACCAGGCAGGTCAATACCGGTCGTCGAGCCCAGACCAAATTTTCTGGCATACGCGTGCATGCGATCGGGTCCCAGTCTTTTGCCAAGTTCGTAAAAGACCACGTCACACGACCAGACCAATCCCTCGGCGGGACCAATAGATCCATGCCCCCTGCCCAGCCAGCACCTGGCAACCCTGCTCCCAAGCCTGTATGTACCCCGGCAGAATATATGTTCGCTGGCAGTTGTTACTTGTTCCTGCAAGGCCGCCGGCAAAGTAACGACCTTGAAGACCGAGCCCGGAGGATAGGCGGAAAGGGCCCTGTTCATGAAAGGATGGTATTTCTGGTCGATCTTGCCCCATTCCTCAGCGGGGTCATATGATGGATGGCTGGCCATGGCCAAAACAGCCCCGCTTCTGGGGTCAAGCACCACCACGGCGCCCTTGTAATCTTTCATAGCCTCTTCCACAGCCTGTTGAAGATCAAAATCAAGCGTCAATACCAGGTCATTGCCAAGCTTCGGTTCAAGCGTTTCAATATGCCTGACAGGTCGGCCGCTGGCATCCACTTCGACCTTTTCGCCCCCCGACACCCCGCGCAAATATTCGTCGTATGTTTTTTCGACCCCACCCTTTCCGATCAGGTCGCCCAGTCGGTAGCCTTTGCTCTTTAACTGTTCAAGCTCCCTTTGCCCTATCTCGCCGACATAGCCCAGCACATGGATGCCGGTCGACTTGTAAGGATACAGCCTAAGCGGGGTGCAAACCACTTCCACGCCCGGAAGCTGGTCCTGTATCTCTTTTAGATGGGTCACTGTCGATAATGGGAGGTCGGTCGCTACTTTGATATTGCCATACTGGTAAGACAGTTTCTTTTTTTTCAGTTTTTCGATTATTTCCTCATACGGCGTCCCTATTACCTCTGCCAGGCGTCTTATGACCGGCTCACTGTCCGCCGGCAATTTATGGTCAGAGATAATGACAGAAAAAACAGGCTGGTTCTTTAGCAGTACTTTGCCGTTCGTATCATAGACAATGCCGCGCGGGGCTACTATTTGAGTGGTGCGTGAAGCGTTTTCCTGGGCCAGTTTGAGGTATTTTTTATGTTGAAAGATCTGCAGTTCGAGCAAACGAAAAGCGGCAATGCAGAATAATATGATGATCCCTACAAAAAAGATCAGCGCGCGTTTTTTTTTCATGGGCTTTCTTTTAACGATCTGTCGAAAATATAACAATAAACAGGGGTGATGGCAAGATTAAAGACTGTTATAGCCGCCATGCCAGCTAAAAGTCGGAACAGGTCAACGGGCGTGGAATAAAACAGCCAATAAACGATCGCGTCGGCCAGGACAACCAGTGGAGACGCAATGCCGACCAGAACAAGAGCGAACCTGAAAGGGTCCATGGAGACATTTTTTTTCGCGACCGCTACTATCCAGGCGGCCAGGGTCTTGGTGAAAGTTGAAACGAAAGAAGTAGAGTACAGCAGATCAAAAAGAAGGGCCGATGTGAAGGAAAATCCGTATAGCTCCCGATCAGATCTTTTCGCGGCAACAACCAGGATAAACACAAGTATAAGGTCGGGACGATAGGGAAATTTAAGCAGTCCCTGAAGTAAAAGACTGGAGACCATTATTATGCTAAGTACAAGTATCTGCATTCAATCCACCAATATATATACGGTTGAAAGTCTGGAAAAATTGGTTTCCGGCGCGACGCTGATGTCCTGGAACATGTCATCCAGCCTCTTTTTCACGCTTGATATCCTTCCCACCCCGACATTTCTTTTAAATCGCTCACTGTAGGAAGATACCAGTACCTCGTCACCTTTTTCGATCAGGACGTCTTCCGGGATAAAACTTAGTTTTAGTTTCCTGCCGTGACCGCCTTCCAATACCCCAAAAACTTGCGCCCTGGGAAGATAACAGCTGACCCTGCTTTTGCCGTCGGTAATAAGGCGCACAGTAGAAGAATTGTTCAAGGTCTTTTCGACCCTGCCAACCAGCCCATCTTCAGACATCACAGTATCACCGGCAGATATCCCCGAGGATATGCCTTTGTTGATGGTCACGAAAGACTCCCAAAAATTTGCTTCCCGATTGACAACTTCCGCGGGGACCAATTTATGGTCATATTTGACACCGGCAAATTCAAGGGTGTTTCGAAGCTGCTTGTTTTCTGAGACCACGCCAAGAAGGGTATTAACGCGGGCATTGCTTTGTTCCAGTCGCTCCCTGAGCAGTCGATTTTCTTTTTCCACGCCGGAGAGCCTGAAGATGTTGGCGCCAAAACCATATATCCCGCCGCTGATCGAGTGGACAGAAAATGTCAAAGGATAAAATACCATCTGAGTAAGCGATCGCGCGATATCCACGAATTTGCTGTTCCTTACTGGAGAGAAATTCAGAACAACCGCCAGAAGTAAAAATATCGCTATTGATTTTACACGCATCTACTAAGTGGTCTTTTTAGGCATTATCAAGACTTTTTTAAGTGTGTCTATTTCCTCGAGTATCTTGCCGGTGCCGTAAGCAACGCAGGATATTGGATCGTCAACCACATACACCGACATGTCGGTTTCCTGGCTCAGGTGTTTGTCAAGACCACGAAGCAGGGAACCTCCGCCGGCCATGACGATTCCGCGGTCCATAATGTCTGAAGCAAGTTCAGGGGGTGTCTTTTCCAGCGTAATGCGCACCGAATCAACAATGGTGGCAACCGGCTCGGCCAGGGCGTCGCGGACTTCGGAAGAAGTTAGCGTAAGGGTCTTGGGCAAACCTGTCACCAGGTCCCGCCCTCTTACTTCTACTGTCCTCTCCTCGGAAAGCGGGTAGGCAGAACCGATGTCAATCTTGATCTGCTCGGCAGTGCGTTCACCTATTAGAAGATTATAGTTCTTGCGGCAGTGCGCCACGATGGCGTCATCGAGCTCGTCGCCCGCGACACGGATCGATTTGGAAACAACAATACCACCAAGCGCGAGTACAGCCACTTCGGTGGTGCCGCCGCCTATGTCAACGATCATGGACCCTGCCGCTTCAGATACGGGAAGGTTGGCGCCAATGGCCGCGGCCATTGGTTCTTCTACCAGATAAGCTTCACGCGCTCCGGCATGCGCGGCCGCGTCGAGCACCGCGCGTTTTTCAACACCGGTAATGCCTGACGGTACACCCACTACGATGCGCGGGCGGACAAAATTTGAACGGTTATGGCTCTTGCTGATAAAGTGCCGCAACATCATCTCGGTAACTTCAAAATCCGCAATAACGCCGTCACGCATGGGGCGAACAGCAACGATATTGGCAGGGGTCCTGCCCAGCATGCTCTTGGCTTCATTGCCGATAGCCAGGGCACGGTTGGAATTTTGATCAATGGCCACTACCGACGGCTCACAAAGAATAATACCCTCGCCTCTCGCGAAAACAAGGGTCGTAGCAGTCCCCAGGTCAATCCCAAGGTCCCTGGAAAAAGCCCCAAACACAGAATCGTACAAACCCATTTTACCTTTCCCTCCTCACGATCGCTTCGTACCCTTTGGCCGTGAGCCGCTCTGCCGAACTACGCGCGCTCGCATATGAATAGTATGGCCCTATCTTTACCTTCCAGAGCCCGCCGCTCTTTTCCACAACCGCGGGATATCCGCTGCTCAACAGCGTGTCTTTCAGATTGACCGCGTTGGTGTATGAAGAAAAAGCGCCAGCCTGAACCTTGTATACGGCCGAGGCCGCAGGAGCCCTGGCAACGGTCTTGGCCGGTACCACTTTTTCTTTCACCTCTGGTATTTTGGTCTTTTCGGGCTGAACTTTTGAAGTTGTCTCCCCGCTCACAATGGTCTCTGTAACAACTTCAAAGGTCATTTTGTCTTCGCTCTCAACTAACGGTGAAGTTTCTCCTCTGAGAGGATTTTGTTTCACAGGCGATAACATCTGCTTGCCGACCAAAAAACTCACCCAGAAACTTGCAACTATTATTGCAATCAAAAGAACAACAAGCAGGATGTTCTTGAGCCATCTCATTATGGGGTTATTTTACATTATTACGGACTTTTCGTCAATGAGCAATTTTAACGCATCGGCCACCACAAAAAGGGACCCCGCTATCAAAACGATCTGATCTTTTCCGAACGATCTGGCTTTCTTTATGGCCTGCTCGACCGACAGTTCTGATAACGGCGCGGATTGTGGATGCGACGAGCGGGTGATGATAACCCTTGAGGCCAGCGGCGTCAATTCCCGCATTATTCCATCAGCATCTTTACTGGCCTGTACTCCTATTACAAGAGTGATCGGCCTGTCGAAGTTTTGCTCCTTAATCATCACCTTGAGCGCTCTGGCCCCCGCAGGATTATGAGCCCCATCAAGTATAATCAAAGGTTCACCGGGGACTATCTGGAAACGGCCGGGCCATTTCGATGAAGCGATCCCATCTTTCACATGATCATCGGTTATCTTGTAGCCTTGTTGCTGAAGAGCAGATACCGCCTGTACAACTGTTGATCTGTTCTGTTCAACAAAGTTGGACATGTGGAGAGATGTGGAGACATGTGGGGAGATGTGAGGCACCCCGGGCTTGATTATTCCTTCTTTTTCACGCCTGATCTTCTCGATCGTGCCGCCGAGGTATTCCGTATGGTCAAGCTCAACGTTGGTTATGATAGTGAGAATGGAGTTGACCACATTTGTCGCGTCTAGCCTGCCCCCCATCCCAACTTCGACCACCGCCATATAGATGTTCTGCCTTGCAAAGTATTCAAAGGCGATGCAGGTGATGATCTCAAAAGGAGTAAGTCGTAAGTTGTAATTTGTAAGTTGTAATTCAAGAGTATTCATCACCTCGTCCGGGATCTCATGACCGTTAACTTTAATGCGCTCGTTCCAGCGCAGAAGATGGGGTGACGTAAAGAGGCCGACTTTGTACCCGGCTTTGCCGAGTATGGAATCGAGCATAGAACAAACAGACCCCTTGCCGTTAGTGCCCGCCACATGGATGGCAGGGAATTTCAGGTGGGGATCGCCCAGCCTTTTGAGGGCTTGCTCTACCCTTTCAAGGCCCAGATGGATGTTCTTTGTGTCAAAGTCAAGCACACCTAATTATATCAGGGAAGCACCAGTTCTAACAGCGCGTCGATCTGTCCGCAATAAGCAAGGACCTCGACCAGCATGGAAGCCTTTCTGTCCACGCTGGCAAATGCCGCTTTGACTCCCGCCAGCGCGGTCCTCCTCGGCAAAGAAGCAAGACGGCGGGTATTTTTTGTCAGCAGGGATATCTTCCCCGTTTCATGCAGTCTGGCCAATTCATGTGATATGGTCGTGTTATTGGCGGTGATGTTATCCGGATTGATGCAAACGTTCAGTCCCAGTTCCAGCATCCTATTGACTGGATGATGTCTTATATCATTTTCCCTTAAACAAAAAAGCTGTTCATTGCTGGTGGGACAGACTTCAAAGGTTACGTCTTTGAACTCGTCCAGATGTTCTTCAACACTATGAAGATCGGTCACTCTAATACCGTGCCCTATTCTGGTTGCACCCATATTGACTGCCGCGAGGATGTTCAACTCTGTATCGAACATTTCACCGGCGTGAATTGTAATGGGTAGTCCAGCCCTGGCGGCCAGTTCAAACTGTTGCCTGAACAGATGGACAGGATATCCATCTTCCTTGCCGGCAAGATCTATTGGCAAACCAAAGAATATCGCGTGTTCAACTGTCTCCTGAGGATTATCTTTGAATTCCGGCACATCGATCAGGTTCCTGTACATACAAAGGATAAGTGAGGTTGAAATGCCAAACTCCCTTTCGCCTTCCCGCAATCCCTCCAAAACACTTTTTATGATAGTTTGATACGCAAGGCCTTTTTTGGTATGCAGACAGGGGGCAAAACGGGCTTCAACATGCAAACACCCGTCCAGATAGGCCTGTTCAACAAGTTCGCGGGCAGTACGTATAAGGGCTTCCCTGGTCTGCATAACAGCCACCGAAAGGGCAAACTTGTCGGTCAGGAAGGCGTTAAAATCCTTGATAACTTCCCGAATCCTTACCACCCTGTCAATATCCTCAACAGTATATTCTTTGGGAATTCTGCCAGATATTTGTGAAAGTTCGATACCCTGCTCTTTTGCCAGATCAAATATCGTTTGCGGCCTTACCGATCCGTCCAAATGGACATGAAGGGCCGCTTTTGGCAGAAGCAAGGCCGCGGTCCTAACGGCAGCTTTATTGATGTCAGAGTAGGCGGTTGCTTTATTGATCAAAAGAGATGCCGCTGCACGCACCCTGTGGTCGACCGCGCCATATGCTATGTCCCGCAGTTGGTCCCGATGATAGAGTTCGCCAACACCGCCGGGAGTATTACGGCACAGCTTTACTAATGATGTTAATGCTTTTGGTCCCCTGAGGTTGATAGCGTTGTTTAGCCTGATACTGGATGGTCCCGACAGCTGGCTGTATCTCGCAGATGGAGGAAGTGTAATTATTTTCATATTGGATCCCCCCTTAAAAAGTGTATAACATTATCACCCGGTTTGAAAAATAATTTCACTTTTTCTTCAGGCCCTCGGATGGGCCTGGCGGTAGACCTTTTTCAGGCGCTCGCGGGAAACGGCGGTATATATTTCTGTGGTGCTGATGTTGGAGTGTCCCAGCATCTCCTGCACAGTACGCAGGTCCGCCCCGCCCTCTATCAAATGCGTGGCAAACGAATGGCGCAGTGTGTGAGGCGAGGGTTTTTTATTATACTTCTTGATTATGTTGAACAAAGCCTGCCGGCTAAAACGCGTGCCGGAACGGTCAAGGAACAAGGCCCTCTCACTGTTATTGTTCTTTACAAGCTTCGGACGGACCTCGCTAAGATACTTATCAAGAACATCTCTTGCCACCTCGCCCAGAGGGACTATGCGCTCCTTGCCGCCTTTGCCGTAGCATTTAATGAAACCTTCTTCCATATTAATATCGAGCAGATTAAGGCCCACCAGCTCGGATGCCCGCATACCCGTGGCATAAAGCACCTCCAATACCGCCCGGTCGCGGACGTTCTTGCGCGGAAGCTTCAGCATTTCGCCGGTCTCTTTGATACTCATGGCCTTTGGCAGTCTTTTTGGGGTTTTGGGAAGCCTGATGTCGGCAGTGGGATCGGTATTTATCTTGCCTTCACCAACCAGATATTTGAAAAAACTTTTGAGCGTGGCAACCATGCGCATGCGGGAGCCTGGGCTATAACCCAGGTCTTCCAGTTTTTTAAGGTATTTCTTGATGTTCTCCCTGTCGGCGGGAGCAGTTCCCAACCTGTCAAAAAAGGCCGCCAGGTCGCGTTTGTAAGAAGAAATGGTATGCCTGGAATACCCCTTCTCGAAAGTGATGAAATCAAGGAATGCCTGGATTTGCGCTTTCATGTTTTGAGGTATCGCTCGGCCAGGTAAATGCCGACTATCGTCTTGTTGTCCTCGATGCGGCCATCTTCCACCATTTGATGCGCCTTCTCAAGAGTGACAATATGGACCTCGGTATGCTCGTCCTCTTCCGTGTTCTTCTTCGTTTCTTTGAGCTGGCTGGCAATAAAAAAGTGCAGTATCTCGGTAGAATAACCCGGCGAGGTGAACCCGTCGATCGACTTCTCTATCTTTCCCGCCCGGTATCCAGTTTCTTCCTCCAGCTCCCGCACGGCGGCATGCTTCAAAGATTCGCCTTCCTCAACAAGGCCCGCCGGCACTTCGTAGATGACCTTTTCCACGGGCTTGCGGTACTGCTTGATAAGCACCATTTTGTTGTCGGATGTAAAGGCAATGATGGCGACCGCGCCCGGGTGCTCGCATATCTCACGATTGCTTATACGCCCGTTCTCCAATTTCACCGTATCATCGCGCAATCCCAGCATTCTGCCCTGATATATTTTTTTTGAACTAATCGTTTCTTCGTGCATTTTCTGTTATTACCTCCATAAGCAGTTTCAATGCCAGCTCCATCTCTTTAATGTTCAGATGCTCCTTTGGAGAATGGAGGTTATGCCCGCCCACCCCAAGGATCAGGGTCTTTATGCCGCGGGCGTTGAAGATGTTGGCATCAGACCCGCCGCCGGAAGGTTTTACCTCTGGCCTGAGTTTAAGTTTTTTGAGGGAAGCAGAGACAAGTTGAAGCACTTTGTCATTTTTGGAAATACGAAACGAGCTATAAGCCTCTTTTATTTCAATATACAATTTTGCCTTGTTCTTTGCGCAGGCCTTTTTGAGCATTGTTTGCATATGAACTATCTGATTTTTCAGTTTTTTCCTGTCATGACTGCGGGCCTCGCCTTTTATCTTGACCTTTTCCGGGACAATATTGGTGGCGATCCCACCCTTGATAATGCCAATATTGGCGGTGGTCTCGTGATCTATGCGGCCCAGTTTCATGCCGGCAATGGCTTCCGAAGCGACTTTAATGGCATTGATGCCGTCCTCAGGGTGCGTTCCCGCGTGCGCCGCCCTGCCAACGATCTCCGCCTGAAGATTGACCTGTGTCGGCGCGGCGTTCAGTATTACGTCGACCGATCCGCCATCAAGGGCAAAGCCGAAATCGGCTTTTAACATTCGTTTGTCCATGGCGCGGGCGCCGTGAAGACCTGTCTCTTCCCGCACGGTCAGGACGATGAGGAGGTCACCGCATAAAAGGCGACAATGATCATTGTCGCCTCTTATTAAGATTGACAACA
>JAHJBW010000213.1 GCA_018813405.1 Candidatus Margulisiibacteriota bacterium
AGCCTCATCAACCCTTCTGTATTCCTCAAAATAAACCAACTTTACAGGGAGCCTTTTCCTGGTATGATTAGCGCCCAACCCCTGCTGGTGCTCTAACAATCTTTTTTCTAGATTAACCGTACTGCCTGTATAAATACTCCTGTCCGAACATTCGAGCATATACATGAAAGGCATAGCGTTCTCCTTATGCTCCCTTGCTGCCTTCGGTACGATCCCTCGCCTAGCTCGGGATCACTCAGGCAGCGAGAAAACCGGTGGCTGAGTAGGCCGCAGGCCATATCGAAGCCACACTACTCATTCCCCCAACTCCAGCATCTTTATCTGCGGAAGTGTTACCAGTCCGTTAAGGTCGCCGTACATGCCAACCGTATTTTTGATAACTTTTTGAATCTGCTTTTCGCGCTCCGCCCAGATCTTTTCATAGGCGTTTTTTTCTTTTTTGAGACCGTCTTGCATACATGTAAACGCTTCAATTATCGCCTCTACCCTTTGTTTAAATTCAACACCGGTAAGATAGCTGTAGAGTACCTCCATTTTTTCGTTCTTGCCAACCGACATTGCTTTTTCCCGTGTTACAGCTTCAAGGTTCATCCTTAGCGCGGCCGCTAGCGCCGGAGCAAACTTAATATCGCATATCCACACGCCATCGCGGCAAACACACCCTTTAACGCCCTCTGGCAAGGTTATAGATACAATTACCGCAAGATGCGCTTTAATAGCCCGCTGGTCGTCCTTGAGCTTTTGGATCCACCCCTCACTCCAGGCCTTGGTCTTTTTGGACTCCCAAACAATCTGGCCGCACTCCCGGCCGGAGCGGTCAATAACCTTTTGGACAATATCCGCCCCGCTCATGCCTTTGGGAACAGGAGTTATTTCATCGCCAGGAAATTCAGTCCTCAAAATCTCTTCAAGCTCCAGCTCCAAAACCTCGCCCTGCGTCTGCTGTGACCCCTGCTCCAGCTTGCGGGCAAGCTCGTCTTTTGCCTTGGTCGCGTCAGTAAGCTGTTTCTTTAACTGCGCTATAACATACTGCTGTTCTTCTGCCGCTTTCTTGGCCGCCTCTTCGGCAATTACCTTTTTGGCTTCTTCAAGCTGGCGCAGTTTTTCCAGCTCAAATGCCTGCTTTTCTTCTGCCAGTTTGCTTTTTTCCTTGCGAAGTTCAATTTCGTTTTTGGTAGCTTCTGCTAGCTTTGTCTCTTTGCTTTTTAACTGCTCTTCTAAAAACGCCGTTTTTGCGCTTTGCTCTTTTTCAGCTTCAGTTTTGGCCTGCTTGATGATCTTGGCCGTTAATTCCACCTCTCTGACCTTTTGTTTGGCCTCAAATTCTCTTGAGACCTTTTCTTCTATCTGATGCGTCAGAACATCGTCGATCGAGATCAATTCCCCGCACTTTGGACATTTTATTTTTTGTTCGCTCATAAGATTGCTCTATTCGCCCTCGATGATCGAGATGAGTTTTTGGTTAATAAATAAGCGGTATTTGCCGTATTTTTGCTCTTTCACAAATCCTGCTTGAGATAGCTTGGTTAAATATTTGCCGGCCGTAACATAATGGATATCCAAAGCTTTTCCAAGCTTGGCGGGCGTAATAATGGGAAAAGAAAATATCTGTTCTACCAAGTCCGCTGAATATATCGATTTAAGATCTTGTTTGATAGAAGTTTTGTAATTATCAAAAAGGGACATAATTTCAAACAAAACTTTGTTGGTCTCTTTGGCCTGAAAATAAAAACCGTCCAGCATAAAGAGAATAAATTCTTCCCAGCTTCCATTGGCCGAAATATCATTCAATAGACGATAATATTCGGTGCGGTTTTTATTGATATATCCGCTGATATATAAAATCGGCCATTTCAAAACCTCGGTCATGATCAAAAATAGGACCATTAAAATCCTGCCTGTCCGGCCATTGCCATCGCCAAAAGGATGAATAGCTTCAAATTGATAATGCGCTATGGCCGCCTTGATCAGGGGATCAATCCCATCATCAGGATTATTGATAAAATTCTCTAAATTGCCCATTAACTCCGGAACATCCCTGGCCACGGGCGGGGTATATATGCGCTCTTTGGTCAAATGATTGACTATCGCGTTTTGCTGTTTGCGGTATTCCCCATGAGAAGCGTGAACCAACTTCTTCTGGATGCCCAAAATAAGCCGGGTTGAAATAGAGTATTTATCCAGATTCTCATATCCCCAAACCACCGCGTCTTTATACCTCAATACCTCTTTATCCGGCTTTCTTTGTTCCTTTTCAGGAAATAATTGGTTTTGCAAAACTTCCACAATAGTAGTATGAATATTCTCAATTTCTGAACTGGCCAGAGATTCTCTCAATACCGCGGGAGATAAGAGCAAAAACGGGTTTGGCATGGAAAAGCTATAACCCTTTAATTCAGCCAAAGCTACCCTGGCTCTAAGCAGCGCATCTTTTAGCTTTGAGCTCTCAAAATCAATATTTGGGGGCAATTTACCTAATATATATGGATTTTCCTTGTTATATTGCATAAATTCAATATATCACATTTTTGCCATATTTTCAACATATCAAACCAGATATATCACTTTGGTTGATATATCGTTTTCTCATTAACGCAAATGATCCTTAATCGCCTTTACAATTTTTTTGGATTCCTCATCTAGCTTTGTTATCTCCGCCAATATCACCTTTGGCTCTCTTAGCACTACTTCATCCTTCTTATTCGGATTCTTGACCGACAGATCAAAGGTCTTGGGGTTAATATCTTTCATGTTTATCGACCAGGAATTCGCGGAATCCGCCCTGGTCTTTTGAAGCTTCACAAACTCCGCCAGGTCCTGCTCATTTAACGGGTTGGTCTTGCCCAGATTGCGGCCCAGATCAAGCTGATAGTACCAAATCTTTTTGGTTGGCGCGCCTTTGGTAAAAAATAATACGACCGTCTTAACCCCGGCGCCGGTAAAAGTCCCGCCTGGCAGATCAAGCACTGTGTGCAGATCACAGCTTTCAAGCAGGAGCCTGCGAAGCGAAACAGCGGCATTGTCGGTATTTGAAAGAAAAGTATTCTTGATAACAATACCAGCCCGCCCATGGGCTTTGAGATATTTAATAAAATGTTGTAAAAACAAAAACGCCGTCTCGCCGGTCTTGATGGGAAAGTTTTGCTGTACCTCTGCTCGCTCTTTTCCCCCAAAAGGCGGATTGGCCAAAACAATGTCATAGCGGTCTTTTTCTTCGATATCCATGATATTTTCAGCCAATGAGTTGGTATGAAGAATATTGGGCGCTTCGATCCCGTGCAGGATCATGTTCATTATGCCAATAATATACGCCAGCGGCTTCTTTTCTTTGCCATAAAACGTCTTTTTCTGCAGTTTCTCCATGTCTTTGGTTGACAAGTTTTTGCTGTGTTTCAAATATTCAAAGGCCTCGACCAAAAATCCCGCAGACCCAACCGCACCGTCATAAATCTTATCGCCAATTTTTGGGGCCACTACTTTTACAATGGTCTTGATCAAAGCCCTGGGGGTGTAATATTCCCCGCCATTTCTGCCAGCGTTGCCCATATTCTTGATCTTGGCCTCGTACAAATGGGAAAGCTCATGCTTATCTTTCTTTGATTGAAAGCGCAAACCATCAACAATAGTCAATATCTCTCGAAGATTATATCCACTGTGCACCCTGTTTTTAAGCTCGCTGAATATTTCCCCTATTTTGTACTGAATCGTATCCGGACTATCAGCTTCCTGCTTGAATTTTTTCAGGTATGGGAAAAGCTTGTGGTCGACAAAATCCTTTAGATCATCTCCTGTTAGCGCGGCATGATGGTCCAATTTACCATCTGCGGTCTTGGGCGCGGCCCATACTTCCCACCGATATTGCGGAGCTATAATAGCCGCGTATTTTTTACCCGCAAGCTCGGCGTGTGTCTTTTTGTCTTTTTCAAGGTCATCAAGATATTTTAGGAAGAGGATCCATGAGGTTTGTTCAATATATTCTAGCTCACTCCCCACCCCCGCGTCTTTCCAAAGGATATTATCTATGTTTTTGAATGATTGCTCGTACATTTATTCGCCACCCTTAAACTACCACCCTATAAGTAGCAGTTCTTGTTAATTTTACTCCTTTTGGACATAAAAGAAAAGGTTGATTGAGGTTACGAGAGGTTAAGAAATGTTGCGTCAGGTTGCGAAAAACACGCGCCTCGCCTTTTCCGCGTCATTATCACAATTCCCCCTGGAGTGTGCCAGGCACAAACCAGAAGATTTTGTCGATTTTCTTTTGTATAGCGCTAAAAACTGCAGATAATTTGGCATCAGGATTAAAATTGACCTCTATCCTGACTGCCTCCTCTATGGGCGCGAAGTTGGAACGCACAAGGTTCGCCACCATCTCCAGCCGCAGGGCTTCTTTGTCTTTGTGAACATCCACTACCAGTACCGGCACTTTTGCCGCGGGCTTGGTGCCAAGCTCATCAAGCGCCATCAACCGCCTGTTGCCGTCGATGACCACGAACTCACGACCCATCTTGCGGACAATGAGCGGAAAGAGTATCCCTTCGGCCTCAATAGACGCTTTTAACTCCTCAAGCCCGGCCAAAAGGTCTTTGCGGACTTGCGGTGAGGAATAGTTCAACTTGTCGAATCATCTTTGTTGTATTTTCATGATTGTTCCTACTTTAGATATTGCTTCACTTCTTTGTCAAAATCCGAAACAAAGTTCTGGTCCTGGCAATACTGCATTGCGAATATATATCTGTGATCTTTTGATAAAAACGCCGCTCCGAAGCGCGGATCTCCCTGATGCGCTCCAAAAGCTCATCAAAATAGTCCTGCCCAAACCTCTTGCCATTCTTAAGCCGCTCATCGTCCAGAACAAATCCCTTGATAATATATTCCCGCAGGCTCCTGGTAGCCCATATCCTAAAGTGGGTCGCCTTTTCAGAATTTACCCTGTAACCAACGGAAATAATTGCATCAAGATTGTAAAAATTCGGCTCTCTCTCAACATTTCTTTCGCCTTCTTTTTGAACTATTCGAATTTTTCGAATAGTTGTATCTTCTTGTAGTTCTTTCGACTCAAATACCTCTTTAAGGTGGTAGTTCACCGTATTAACCTCTACACCAAAAAGCTCGGCCATTTTCTTTTGGGTAAGCCAGACGGTTTCATCCTGAAAAAATACCTCTATCTTCACATCGCCATCGGGTGAAGAATAAAACAATATTTCCGACTGTTTAGGCTGTTTTTCATTGTCCATATTCTGATTTTACGCCCAGGGTGCGCGAAAAGCAAGGCTGTGGGGGTAGCGTCCGTCGTTAGGCGTTAGGAGCTTGCCCGCCGGAGCCCTGGCGTAGGCGGGAAACGTAAGGCGTGATCCGTAACGCGCTACTAACGCCCGCCAGGGTGAGCTATAATAGTACATATGCTCGATAAAGTCATACTCGCCCCCATAGCTGGCGTTGCCGACCTGGCCTTTCGCCTTATCTGCCGCGAACACGGGGCCGGGCTGTGTTTTTACGAAATGCTTGATTCAAACTCGCTTATCCACGGCCCCAAACGAAAGATCGAGGATATTATACAATTCCACAAGAAAGATACACCCATCGCCGGGCAACTGCTGGGCAACGACCCTGACAATATGCTAAAAGCCGCCAAAAAACTGCTTAAATATTGCGGCCATATCAAGTTCCTGGACATTAACGCCGCCTGCCCCGTTAAAAAAGTGCTCAAGAAAAAAGCCGGCGCCCATCTTCTGAAAGAGCCGGAAACGCTCTACCGCGTCATCGATAAACTGGCCAATAACCTGCCGCTTAATATTACCGTCAAACTCAGGGTGAACGAGAATATCACCCAAATAGCCAGAGGCTGTGAAAACGCGGGAGCAAAAGTGCTTTTCGTCCACGGCCGCACCGCCCAACAGCTCTACAAGGGAAATGTCGACCACCGGGCCATCAAATCCGTTAAAGACGCGGTAAAAATTCCCGTCTACGCTTCCGGCAATATATTTTCACCACAGGCCGCCAAAGAAGCTCTCGACCTTACCGGCTGTGACGGGGTCTTGATCGCCCGCGGATCGTTCGGCAATCCCTGGATATTCAAGAGGACAAAGCATTACCTTAAAACGGGAAAGCTTTTGGCAGAGCCCGGCTGGGCTGAAAAGCTTACCACGATCAGAAGACATGTGCAGTATATTGAAAAGAACAAGAAGATGATAACCCGCATTAACCTGGCCTGCGCGCGCAAGACCGCCATCTGGTATTTGAAAAGCTTTAAGAATTCAAGGGCGGTGCGCGACGAAGCGGGGAAAAAACATACCTTTAAAGAGCTTTACGCGCTCATCGACAGTATTTCCGAAAGCCTTTTGACCGGCAGGCCCACCACATTATCATAATCGCCCCTGATGCTGTCGATAAACACTTCGTCCATTTCCTGGATACCATAGGCCCCCGCCTTGTCCAGGGGAAGAAAATCGTCAACATAGCGTTGTGCCTCTTTGAGAGAATATTTTTTCATTTTGACCACCGTGGTAACCGTGTCCGTTATGGTCCTGCCGCCAGGAAAAATGACCGCCAGCCCGGTGGTCACAAAGTTCTCCCTGCCCGATAAGCTCATAAGCATTAGAACGGCCTGGGCCTTGTCTTTGGGCTTTCCAAGTATCCTGCCGTCAAGCTCCACAATGGTGTCGGCGCCGATCACGACGGCGTCCGGATGTTTGCTGGCCACAGCCCTGGCCTTTAAAAGCGCGATCTCTTTTACCCCTTCGGCCTTTGACTCGTCAACCCCGCTCACTACAACCTCAAAAGAGGCTGATATGCGCTGTAAAAGCTCTTTTCTGCGCGGAGATGCCGAGGCCAGGATTATCTTATTTCTCATGGCGCCGGCGCAGGGGCATTCCCTGTCCCTGTTATCCAATCCGACGGGTCATCCCACCGCGCTTCGGTGGTTACGGCAAAATGCACCAGCACCGAACCGGCCGCTTCAAGATCACGCAGTTCTGGCAGTTCGTATGTGTAAAAGATGCGCGTCGCCCGCGCGCCGATCACACAGCACCATACCTCGGCCGACCTGCCGGTGGTCTCAAAAAAGTTTGCCGCCATATCGGCATAACGCTGAGAATACCCGCCCCAGATATCGTCCGCCTGAGCAAAGGTCACCGGATAAGGGTCCACATAGGTAACCCCCTCAATGGTGACAATGCCTCCCGCCCCGTTACCCCTTTCATACCAGTATTCCTGGTTCATCAAAACATATTGCGGATATTGATCGGATGATGAGGTGGTGGTCCCTTCGTCCCAGATCGCCTTTTGGTAGACGCCAGCCTCGGCGCTGGCAGAATTTATCGCGTCAAGCACAGCTGACAGCCTGTCACGGTTGCCGCTGCCGGACCAGTAGCCCATGTGCACCTGCACATTGGTATCGTCAAGCGTGCTGTCCAGCTCAAGGGCTTCATGAAAAAGCAAAGTTGTAAAATTGCCGCTGGCAAGTTCGACAAGTTTGACAAGAGGATCGGTAAAGTACGGCGGTCCCGATGGATCGTTCCTGACCTGGGCGCACCCTGACAGAAGAAGCAGTACCGCGACAAACAGCAGTCCAGGGATTTGTCCTATTTTCTTAATCCTTCACTTCCTCCAGCAACCCTTTTTAACCTGAAAGCACTGCCGCCCTCTTCCCTTATAAATTCCAGGCCGGACATCTTAAAAAGCTTTTCCCATTCCCAGTATGGCATGCTCCATTTTTCGTCGATCTCGTCAGAAACCCCCGCCCTGGGCGTGCGGACAACGTTGGAACGCGCGCAGGCCACGAATTTTCCGTCGCCCGTTATATATCCTATATCAACGCAGTAGCTGGTATTTGGGCGGACATTAAAATACCAGCTCATGGCATCACAAAAAAGGCTTATGTCAAAATATTCCCAGCTGTCGGTATTGTAGACCCTCAAGATATTTGCCTTATTATCGTGGACCTCCCAATAAGCGAAAACCCAATGGGGATCGCGCACCAAAAGGGTAATAAAATTGTCGCCATAGCCGCCGGGGAATTGAAATTCCTGCGGGCCGAGAACAGGAGCCTGCTGTTCAACTCCCGTATAGTATTTGGCCGACTCGGCCGCGATCACGCGTTTTGGGAACAGCGCCATAAGCCGCGGCCGCGGCTTGCGCGATATTTTCTTCTTTTTCGCGGGTCTTTTCTTGCGGACAGGGACAAGCCCTGTCCCTACATTTTTCTTTCTAACAACTTTTTTCTTTACTGTTTTCTTTGTTTTCTTAGTAATTTTTTTCTTTTTGGATTTGGTGCTTTTCCTGATTGTTTTGGATTTTGTTTTTTGTTTTTTTTGTTTTATTTTCTTCATATACTTTCCCTTAAATACTTCGCCGCTTCTTCGGGAGAAGTAGGATTGATATACAATCCCGATCCCCATTCAAAGCCGGCCATCTTGGTAAGCCTGGGAATTATCTCTATGTGCCAGTGGTAGTCGTACTCGATAGTCCCCCAGTAGTCCGGCTTGCCCGGCCTGGTTATGGAATTGGGGGCGGTGTGCACCACATAATTATAGGGCGGATCGTTTAGCGTTACCTTGAGCCTGGTCAGGACATCTTTCAGGCAGCCGGCCAACTGCATCCTTTCGTCGTCGGGCGTTCCCTGAAAATCGGAATGGTGCCGGCGCGGCAGTATCCAGGTCTCAAAAGGAAAACGCGAAGCAAAGGGCGCGAAAGCCACGAACAGCTCGTTCTCGTAAACAATGCGCTCGCCCGAGCTGAGCTCCTGTCTCATAAGGTCGCAAAAGATACAGCGCTCTTTTTCCTGGAAATAGGCGCGCGAGTTGGAAAGCTCCAGTTTTACGTACCTGGGGGTAATGGGCGTGGCGATAAGCTGGGAATGCGGATGCTCCAGCGAAGCGCCGGCCGCCTTGCCGTAGTTCTTAAAGACCAGTATATAGCGGAAGCGGCTGTCCTTTTGCAGGTCCTGGATGCGGTGTTTGTAGGCCCACAATACTTTGTCGATATCGGCCTCTGTCATGTCGGCCAGTGATTCGTTGTGCCTGGGCGTTTCTATGATGACCTCGTGCGCGCCCACCCCGCTCATCATGTCAAAAATGCCAATGCCGCGGCGGTTGACCTCGCCTTCTATCCCCAGCGCCGGGAACTTGTTGGGTATTATCCTTACCTGCCAGCCCGGGGTGTTGGGAAGCGTGTTGGGCTTTCTCCAGGCGATTATCTCGGCAGGGGTCTTGCTTTCGTTGCCTTCGCAGAACGGGCATTTGGCGTTGTCAGTCTTTTCCGCGGAAACAGCTTCAAAATCCGACGGCCTCCTGCCGCGGGTTGGAGAAATGATGACCCAGCGGTCGGTGATGGGACATTTTCTAAGTTCCGACATTTTATACCTCCAGTGTAAGTGTCAGCTTGTCTCGCCAGCTTTTCCCTGGTTCGATGGACAAACGGAACAAAAGGAACATACACGCGCCCTGATAGGTCTTTTCCACTCCGCTTTCAGACTGCGATACCGTAAAAACAGGGAAGCGTTCCAGGGAGCACTCTTTCTCAGTGTCCAATGATACAATAACGCCCGAAGCTTCGTCAATCAACTTGATATGCTTTACCGCTTCGGAAGAAGTTTCCTTTAGATGATCGGCGTCAAAAATATGCAGGTTTATCTCGGGCGCGAAAACTATTTCCAGCTTTTTGTCCGACAGGTTGAGCACCTCATATTCTATATGCAGTATGCTTTGCCCCGCGTACAGGCTTACGGACTTGTGCACCTTTACCGGCTGTCCGCCCGCCATGCCGTTGCGCTGAAGCGTGACCGAAGCCTCGCGCGGCTTGCGGTGCGGCATAAAATCGTAGCGGCCGTTCACAAAATCTCCCAGTTCGGTAAAACTGTCCTGTTTTAGCTCTTCTAGAGTTGTCTCGGGCGGAATAAAATGGTCAAAGAAAGAATACCTTGGCAGGCGGTCGTACTGCAAAAGTTTCTCAATGCCCTGCTCTTTCATGGCGGGCATTTTGCTGTGTATGCTGGTGGTGCCGGCTGTCCCTTCCGCCTGCTCCCCCTGCTCTTCCGGCCGTATCTTTTCGTGGTACCATTCTTTTTTGCGCGAAAGCGTGGCCAGCAGGTTAACGGCCGCCGGCTTGAAGTCCAGCTCAAAAATACTGCCGCCCGCGTGCGGTTCGCAGTAGACGTTGATAAGGTCGTTGTTGAGCAGTACCTCTTCCGTGCCGTCCTTGTTGATGTCGGAAATGACAACTTCGGTAAATTTGGCATCGCCCCGCCGCATCTTTTGCACCAGGTTCTCCGCCTTTATAAGGTGATGGTAGATGGCGTCGCGCAAAAAGCACAGGTACAGCCCGCCAAAAATGCCGTGCCAGTACGCGCAATTGCACTGCCCTTTGTACAGGTCCTCGACAGCCTGCTTTAGCAGTTTCTTGTCGCCGCCCGATGTCTGGAGTTTGCGGCTGACATAGAGCATTTTCTTGTGCATGTTGTTGGACTCGGGGTACTTGACCTGGAAGTTGCGGAAAAAGCCGCCCTTGAAAAAGCGCTTGTACTCTTCCACCCGGTTCTGCCTGGCCAGGTCGGCCATGATATGCTCCAGGGTTATGGCCGCGTCAGTGGGCAGTGACCACTCCATCATCTCGAAATAGCTGGCGTCGGGCAGGTAGACCCGGCCCCGGGAAGGATGGCGGTCAAGGTACTCGGAAAAGTGTATCATCTTTATCCATTCCTGGTTCTCTTCCAAAAGCGTGAGCAGGCGTTCAAGATATTTTTCTTCGAATACCCACCTGGCCGTGCCCGGCCAGACACCGAACTTTTCGCCGTCGTCCGCCAGTATGGCGGCGCGGTCGCCTTCTTCGGTGGCAATGCTCCTTAAATAGTCGATAGCCTCTTCCGGCTGTCTGAACGGTATAAGATAGCGCAGGTGCTTGTTGATAGGAAATACCCGCAGTGTATCGCCCTGGTCTTCGGTGGTAAAGTATCCAAACAGGTCGTCTTCCGGCACACCGGCAGAGATAAAATGAAAGTCGTCGACGGTAATGTATTCGACCCCGGCCTTTGAAAGCACGACCGGCAATCCCGGCTCCCAGACGCGTTCGGTCAGCCACATGCCGCGCGGCGCCGCCAGAAGGTTTTTCTTGATAAAATTGCTTTCCATCTCGATCTGCCCCAGCTTGTCATTGTCGGGTATAAGCGGCAGGATCGGCTCGTAGTAGCCGCCGGTCAGCACCTCCAGCTGTCCGCGCTTGACCATGCGCCTTAGCATGTCCATGTATTCAGGATGTTTTTCCATGAACCAGTCATAAAGGATACCCGAATAATGCACGGCAAATTTAATGGCAGGGTGCGCTTCAAGGGTTTTCAGCAGGGGCAAATAAGAGTCTTGATAGGCTTTTTCTATGACGTGCTCGAAATTGCCCACCGGCTGGTGACAATGAATTCCAAACAAAAAGTTAATTTTCTTCATGCCTAAACCGTCCAGTTTTCAAGGTTGAAATGCTCGCCGGGCACGACTATGTTGATCATTCCGCCCCTGGGCCAGCGCTCTATTTCCTTGCCGTCCTTGAACACTGCCAGGGAAAAGTCCAGTTTGTCATCCGCTCTGGCTTTCAGGTCACCGAACGGGATACCGAATTCTATCACTTTTTCGACAGCGTATGTCTTGAATTTTTCTATCTTGAGCTCCGCCGGATGGTGAGTGAAAAAGACCACCGAAAAACCCGCGTCCACAAACTCCCGCGCCGACAGATTGGTCTTTACCATAATGTACAGGTTTGAAAGGTCAAAGCCGAAATAGAACCTTGAAATGATGCTTTCCGTCTGGTGCATGGCGCCTTTGCTCTTTTCAATGTCAAAGCACCCCGCGGGCAGCCATTCGTAGTAGCTGGACTCCAGCCCGTCGATCCTGGGCCTGATAAGCTGGATGGGCAATTGGGTCGGCGCGAACTCTTTTAACATCTTGATGGGCTTTAACACGTCGGCGGGGACATGTTTTTTTAATAGAGTATAGATGTTCTTAAGATGCTTGCGGTAGAGGGCGTCAAAGGCCTCGTCGTTCTCGGAGGAATGATCGTCCCCATACCACCAGCACCAGTCTGAACCTTCCGCGATATACAACTCTTCCCAGGCCTGGCTAGCCTGCTCTTTTGGAATATTATCGAGCGCGGCGCGCGCCCTGTACAGCAAGTCCCAGGCCCTGTTGTCCTCATCATGGCCTATCCAAACCCTGAAATTGTTAAATATCCAGGACCCGGCAAAAAGATGCGGCAGGGTGTCGGCAGGCGGCTGGCCGCCTATAAATTCGCTTATGGTTGTCGTTTTTATGTCCGGGTTGTCCGAAAGCGCCCCATACAATTCCCGCAGGAAAGGCTCACCCAGCCCCCGGTAGTATTCCCAGCAGTTTTCACCGTCCAGTATGACCGTGACCAGATATTTTTTTCCGTCGTCGGGCAGGCTGTTCTTGATGCTTAAAAGATGGTTCACGAAATCGGCGGCCGCCTCTTTTTCGTGCCAGGCCTGATAGACAAAGCCGATCTGGTCCGAAAGGAAATGGTCGCGAAAGGCAATGGCCGCGGAATGTTCGCCGTTCTTTGCCAGGTAGGGCTTGAATTGCTCCGCCGAGGTCAGGTTGCCCCTCTTAAGGGAATTCTCCAGAATGCCCACATCGCTGGCTATCCATTCCAGCCCGTGTTTTTTGACCAGCGGTATTATGGCCTCGCTCACAGAACCTTCCGAAGGCCACATCCCCCTGGGCCGCTTGCCGAACAACTTCTCGTGGTATTCTACCGCCCTTCTTATTTGCTCGTCCGCGTCCTCGGGATGCGCGAAGCGCTGCCGCGGCAGTTTGCCGTCGGGCATGGACTCTCTGGCGGAATTGGTGTCGCACAACAGAGGCAGTATGGGGTGGTAAAACGGCGAGGTCGATATTTCGACCTGTCCCCTGTCCTGCAGTTCGCGATACTTGGGTATTATCTTCTTAAGTATCTCTTTTTGCCTGGCAAGCAAGAGCTCTTTGTCCTGCCGGGTAAAGTTGTAGCCCTTTCCGATAAGCGCCTTTATGTCGGGATCGTAGTTTTTATAAAGAAAGCCGAACCAGGAAAGGTTGAACCATATTTGAAGATCAAAAAAGTCCTGCCAGCGAAAATCGGAAGCGGCTTTTTTTAGCTCGGGCGCTGACGGAAAACGGCCGCGTTTCAAAAGCAGGTCATAATATCTTTTGTACGGCCTGACCATGGTCTCCCAGTTGGACATGAAAAAATTATGGAGTATAAATATCTTTTCGCTCTGGGAGAGGGAGGCAGGGTCTTTTTCGGTAAGCGAGACAAAAGGCCCCCTGGCGGCATCATTCACATAATCTTCTATCTGCGCCAAAAGCGAAGGCACCAGATTAAAAGTAAGTTTAACTTTGGGGAAGTCGTCAAGGATGGCGGCCATGTCATAGTAGTCTTTTGTGCCGTGCAGTTTTGCCCAGGGCAAAAAGTACTCACCGCTCACCAGGTCCTTGTAATACGGCTGGTGCATGTGCCAAACAATAGCGAGATAAAGAGGCTGACGCATGGGGATATTATAAACTTAAAAGTTAAAAGTTAAAAGTGAAATGTTTGAACCGCAAAGTTGTGATAATATATGCGAAGGAGGAAATGCAATGAAATATTATGCTTTGCTCTTAATGGTCTTTTCCTTTGCGCTGGCTACCGCATCCTTCGCCGCGGATATTGTGGTTACCGGCAGCGGAGTGGTGAGCACGGACCCGGACATGGCGCGCGTTTCCATGGGCGTGGATGTACTAAAAGATACCGCGGCCCAGGCACAGGACGCCAACGCCAGGACCATGGACAAGATAATCGCCGCACTGCGGTCTGCGGGGGTGAAGAACGAAGATATGCAGACCTCATCCTATTCCCTGCGGGAAGAACGGTCCTACCAGGACCGTGTCCCAAAGACAGTGGGCTACCGTTGCGGCAACCAGGTAACGGTAAAATTGAACGACCTAAAGAAAGTGGGCAAGATCATAGACACCGGGACCTTGGCAGGCGCCAACAGCGTGAACAGTGTCTGGTTTTACAGGAAAGACGACTCCGAGCAAAAAAAGCTGGCCCTGAAAATGGCCTACAAGGAAGCGCTGGAAAAAGCTGAG
>JAHJBW010000214.1 GCA_018813405.1 Candidatus Margulisiibacteriota bacterium
AATCGAATTGTTAAGACAGCTTGGACTCTAAGACATTTTCCCCAAGCCCCAGTATCCTGGCGGCGGCTTTTTTGTCCTGCCGCGTTTCGGAAAGCACCATGCTGACGTATTTCTTTTCAAAATCCTCCCACAGATCTTCAAAAGAAAGCGTGGTCATGTTCTGCTCCGCCGTCAGCAGTTTAAAAGGCAGGTCCTCTACGTTTACTTTTTCCTGGCAGACAAATCCCATCTGGTCGGCAAACGCGCTCAATTCCTCCACATTTCCCGGCCAGGGATACGCTCCCACTATGTCGGCAACCCGAGGAGTCACCTCAAGTGTTCCACCAATGAAATGGAGGAAAATTGGCACAGCGTCCTCTGCCCTTTCCCGCAGGGAAGGAATATGCGTTTTGGCCTGGCTTAATTTCTCTATCAGCCTGATATTAAAGGTGGTCTGGGAAAGATTTATTGGCGTGGCGGAAATGATCCTGACATCGCCGGAGTATTCCAGAAGCCTTGCCTGTATCTCGACAGGCAGAAGATGTATGTTGTCCGCGAAGATCGTGCCGCCTTCCGCCCTTTCAAGACAGCCGGCCTTATGCTTTAAAAGAGAGATGGATTCTCCCTGGCTTTTACCGAATATCGCGCCTTCAAGTTCATAGGACGGAAACTGGGCTATGTCGATCACCTCGAACACAAAAGACGATCTGGCGCTATTTTTATGTAAAAGCCCGGCTACCCATTCCTTCTCCGTGCCTTCTTCGCCGGTTATCAAAACATTCAAGCCCTTCGGGCCCTCGTTGTGGATGAATTCCTTTATATTGGAAGCTGCCAGGCTGTTCCCCGGCAGTTGAGGGATGTTTTTCACAAATCCAGGCCTGCCGCTTTCCTTCAACAACCTGTTGCCGCGAATGACCCTGTCCGTAATAGAAAGTATTTGCTCTACATCAAAAGGCTTTACCACATAATCCCGCGCGCCAATATTTATGGCCTCTGAAGCGCTCTGCACATCGTTCACGGCCGTTACCATAATGACTTCCTGCGAGGGGTTCAATTTCCTGATCTTTTTTAGGGTTTCCAGGCCGTTCATGCCCGGCATGCGAATGTCTAGATAGACAAGATCGAACTTATTGCTCGCGACTTCGGCCGCGGCAGTTTCTCCTGTCGCCGCCAGGGTTACGCAATACTTGTCCTGAAGGATAAGGTTAAATGATTCCCTTATGGAAAGCTCGTCATCAACGATTAATACCGAGGGTTTCTCTTGCATTATTCCTTTGCGTATCTGTCGATAATAAGCAAGGCCTGCTTCCTGAGCTCGGAATCGCTCAAAATGCCGGTAACGATGGAACCTATCATGGCATCAGAGCCCTTTGCCTTTACCAGGCTGACGCCAAATTCCGAAGCAATGGCCATTTTTACTATCTTTGTCACGGCTTGTTCAATGGTGTCTGACTTGAATATTTCGTTGGCAAGACCTTTTTCAAAAACATCGATCTTGTCGGTATTTCTCTCGGGAGCCCCTTCGTTGAATAGAAATGGAATGTATTCTTTGCGGATCTTTTGTATTTCGCTCTGACGTGTCGTACTGAGTTCCATTATTTACCACCTCCAGTATGAACTATTTATTGGTTCATACTCCACTCTATTCTTAGCAATTTCCATGCCTGCCCTACTATATAGACAAATGGCCCATTTTATGGGCTAAACCACTGTCCCCGCTCACAGTATAGCACCTAATAATATGCCCCACAAGCACAATACTATGTGCAAAAAAGGCGCTTGCCTATCAATTGATGCCCATCTTTGATAGAAAAACCGCTTTTTTTTATGTTTTTCTCGCTATACGCGGGCTGAGAGTATTTCCCCCTGCCAGATCCATCAGAACAGAAGATAACAAAGGGGACCGGATCCGCGGTATGCGACATTACCTTGATCGGTGTAGGGTGGTCAGGCAGGACCAGCATTTTAAACTCTTCCCCGCTGGCTTCAAGCTCTCTAAATATCTTCCCGACGATCTTCCTGTCAAAATCCTCGATGGCCCGAACCTTTAGGCCGGTATCCCCCATATGCCCGCATTCGTCGGGCGCTTCGACATGCACAAATACTATATCATGCTTTTTTAGCGCTTTGAGCGCGTAGCTGGCCTTTGCCTCGTAGTTGGTGTCCAAAAAGCCCGTCGCTCCAGGCACATCAATAGAGGTCATGCCTGCGGTTGCCGCCATACCCTTTAGCAGGTGCACCGCAGTTATGACCGCGGCTTTTTTGTTGTAAATCTTCTTGAAGGACGGCATGGAAGGGGTCTTGCCCTGCCCCCACAACCAGATCATGTTGGCCGGCCGTTGTTTCTTATCCATCCTGGCAATGTTGACAGGGTCCTCCAGCAGATACATGGTCGACTCGCTCATAAGATAGTTGATCTTTTCCGAGCCTTTGCCCGAGGGAAGGTATCTTTCGATCTGTTTCCCTGTAATGTCGTGAGGGGGCGTGCATTCGACACGGGACAGGTCGTCCTTTATACCCGAAAATACCGCGATATGCCGGTAGGAAAGTCCGGGATAAAACCTGACATTTTTGCTCCCGATCGTTTTGTCGAGCATCTTTATAAGTTTTTTTGCTTCTGCCGTGGATATGTGTCCCGCCGTAAAATCTTCCATCACATTAACGCGAATGGTGACCAGGTTGCAGCGAAAAGCGAATTCGCCTTTTTTCAGTTTGATGCCAAGGCTTACCGCTTCAAGCGGCCCCCTGCCGGAATAATATTTTTTAGGGTCATATCCAAAAATGGACATATTGGCAATATCCGACCCCGGAGCCATGCCAGCCGGAACATTGGAAACCATGCCGCACGCGCCCATCTGCGCCAGCCGGTCCATATTGGGAGTTTTTGCGGCCTCAAGAGGTGTCCTGCCCTTTAGTTCCTTAAGGGGCAGGTCGGACATGCCGTCGCCAATAAGTACAATATACTTCATTTTTTCACCGCGATGGTTTTGGTTATCTTAGAAACATCGATGTGGTCTATGTCGTTAAGGCCCAGTTCTTTTTTTATGGCTTCCAGCGTGGCGCTAAGCGCCCCGGCAGCCTTGACCATTTTCTCGCTGTTTTTTTTAGCCTCGCCCAACATGTCTCCACGTGTCTTCACATCTCCCGATATGTCTCCACGTGTCTCTACTTTCTCCCCCGTCACCGCGGGCATGACGGTTTCGTCTATGTAGGTCTTTACCTGCGGGATGGTAGATTCGGCAATGGGATACGTTCTTTTAAAGAACACCGACGAGATGTTCATAAGGTACGATTCGGTCAGCCAGTCCTTAAAGGTCCCGGAGAACGGAAAAAGCAAAATGATATTAAAAAGGGCGGCCACGAATATCATAAACTTAAGCCCGGAAAATATTACGCCGCCGACCGTGTCCACGGGCCCGAGTATCTTTATTTCCACGACCTTCTTTAACAGCCAGAGCAGTACCGCGCCTATCAGGTTAAAGAACACGAAAAGCGCCAGGACAAGCAAAGGGATATTGCCGGTTTTGACATCGCCCAAAAAAGTAAGGGACCCCGCCATTATCCCTGCAAATAGGTTGGAAAAATAGTACGAAAGATAGACTACCAGAACACCCGCCAGCGAATCCAGCAAGCCTTTTCTCATGCCAAAGAAACAGGCCAGCAATATGCCCAGTACCAAGAATATATCAATAACGTTTACGCTCATTTACCCAGCTTGTTTTTAAAACTTTTAAGCTTCTTTGCCAGGGCCGGATATCGTAAAGCCAGCATCTGGGCCGCCAGAATAGCCGCGTTCTTCGCGCCGTCTATGGCCACCGTGGCCACGGGAACGCCCGGAGGCATTTGCACAATGGCGAAAAGCGCGTCATGGCCGCCAAGGTGCTTGCTTGAGATGGGGACCCCTATAACAGGCAGTGTGGTGTGGCCGGCAACAACGCCGGGCAGCGCCGCGGCCATGCCGGCACCGGCAATAATAAGGTCAAATTTCTTTTCGGCAGACCGGGCGTAGGCCGCTACTTTCGAAGGGGTCCTGTGGGCCGAGGCTATGGTGATCTGATAATCAACGCCAAATTCTTTTAGCTGGTCAGCCGCTTTCCGCATTATCGCCATGTCGGACTGGGATCCCATGATTATCCCAACATTTGGCTTCTTTGTCATTTTTCCCTCCTTAAGGAGTAACTGTCATTATTTTGCGGGCCTGTTCAGGATATTTGGCCACAAAAAGAAGCTCTTCCCTGGTGAGAGGCTTTTGGGTATGGACATTGGCATACCTTACCAGTTCAAGTATTTCCGCGGCCTGCTTGTCGTCCTTGAATTCCACTTCAAGCTTGCCGAAAACATTGGCAAAACCCTTGATGCCGCTGTATTCCCCTACCGTTATCATGCGTCCTGTCTCTACCAGTTCGGGTTCACCGCGGCCAAGTTCTTCATAGTCATAAAGCTCGTAGTTCCTTCTGTCTTTCAGGGCGCCGTCGGCATGAATGCCAGACTCGTGAGCGAAGGCGTTCGCGCCCACCCCGACCTGGTTGACAGGAATGGGAATGCCAAAAGCATATGAAGCGTATTTGGCAAGCTCCCAGGCCTTGTTAAGCTTTATGCCGGCCGGGAATAAATTTTTATCTTTTAAGCCGCTCCCATATTTTAACGCGAGCAAGACCGAAAGCAGGTCAGCGTTGCCGGCCCGCTCACCCATGGCGTTCACGGTAGTATTGATGTACGCGTCCTGCCCGCCCTCTATGGCGCCCAGGGCGCCCATTACCGAGCAAGCGACCCCCATGCCAAGGTCATTGTGGCAGTGCATTTCCACGGGGATCTTCGCCTGTTTGGCGATAGTTTTGATCTTTTCGTAGATGGTCATGGGGTCGTCAGCGCCCAGTGTGTCGCAATA
>JAHJBW010000215.1 GCA_018813405.1 Candidatus Margulisiibacteriota bacterium
CCAGTCTTCGACTTCTATATTATAGTTATATGTCCCGCCAACAAGTTCATTTCGGCTGCCGCGGCCGTCCCACTCCCAGGAACCCACCTCACCCCCCGACCCCCTCTCCCCGGAGCGGAGAGGGGGAGCCTCCGCTGGATAAGAGAAGTTGTCGGTGGATTTGGAATATTTACGGAACAGGTCGCCAGGTTCGGTCAGAATATTCACGGTCACATACGATGGTTCGGAAAGCTTATAGCTAAAGGTCGTTGTGTCATTCGTACCGTCGTCGTTGGGCGTAAAAGGATCGGGCGCGGCGGCAAGCTCCAGCACATCGGGCGGAGTGGTGTCCACAACCGTCTGGCCCTTTTCATTGTTGGAAATATTTCCCGCCCTGTCGATAGCATAAATAGTATATGTATATTCGCCGTCAGAAATAACGGTTGAGGTAAGTATTGTTTGATAAACGTCCCACGCGCCAGACTCCGCATTTTGTTTGAGGATATTGAAGCCGTACTTGTTCCAGACCAGCTTGAGATATTTCCCGGCCTTCGTCTCTACCTCTTGATTGAGCATTCTGTTGGACGCCGGGTCGGTCATCATAAGGCCGACTATGCCGTCCTCGGTCGAAGAAATGTCGTACTCAAGGCTGTCATACTTCCCGTCCTCGTTGGGCGAAAATCCGTAGAGGTTTGCCCTGGCAGAGGCCACAGGAGGAATGGTATCCTTTTCAACCACTATCTCGCCCATGGTCTTTACGTCCTTGTTGCCTTTGGGATAAGAGAAAACATATATGTAATTCTTTCCCTCTTTGGCCAGCGGGACATCTTCAAAGCGGAAGTTGCCTTCGGCATCTGGCTCTGTTCTTGCCAGCGGCCTTGAAAGGTCAGTTTCCTCGGTAATATTCTCCTCAAGAACGAATATCTCAAGCTCGGAACCAACTTCCGCTGTGCCGTAGATGCCTACCGTGCTCTTGTTGGTAACTTCCCTGTCGGCAAAGACTATGGGCGCCGAAAGCTTGATGTTGCCGGTAAGCAATGTGTAGGTAGAAAAGTGGTCGAGCACGCCCCAGAAGCAGTAGAGCTGTTCTTCGGGATAGTAGTCCTGATGGTTGTCGCTTATTACTTGAAGATCGCCGGCCGAGGTGATCTGGTGGATGTTAAGCCCCAGATTAGCGGTCGGTTTGGACATGTCGGGCGTAATGCCAAGACCGCGCAGGTCTTCAAGCGAGTAGTAGAACTTTAATGTCGGCCTGGTGTCCACGCCGTCTTCGGCAGGTGTTTTGAACTTGTAGGGCGAAGGTTTGATCTCGACTATCGGGCCGTGGGTAATGATAATGGGCCTTTCGCGCACAAATATCTCGTCCATGGTCACCGGAGTAACTGTAACAAGCTCGTCACCTTCGAAGGCACCGGTTGGAAATGTCAGTTGAGCACGCTTGTAGACAGAATAAACATTTGTGGGCGCATCATGATGCGCCCCTACAAATGAACCAATATATACATCAACGGTATCGACATAGGCGCCCTGTTTGAGACATACTGTGTACTTGCCATTGAGACGCGAGACGTTCCACCAGGCCAATCTGCCTGATGCCGCTTCCCTGCCGGTGTGGAAAACCTTCCAGCTATTGCCGTCAAAGTATGACAGTTCATACGGGCCGGAAGCGGAGCCAAGCACTTCTACATAGCGTTTTTCTTCGGCATTGGTTTTTAATTTCAGGTCAAAGGTATCATCTACCCTGCTCGAGGCATCGTTTATCTCTCCAAGCTCGAGGTCTGCATTTTGCTGATCATTCCTGTCAAATACCTCCACTTCCCAATCGTTGATTACCAGGTACGGGTTGTCAACCAGATTGGCGGCATCTTTCCAGAAGGCGTATTTTATCGCGGATGCCGAAGTTGTGTCACCATTGCTTTCATAGGGTGATGATATTTTTATCTTTCGAAGCGTCCTGAACTCGTCATCGTAGTTATATTCCAGCATATCGGACGTGAGCTTGCCGCCGTCAAGGGTAATGTCGAGAGAGCTTGACCAGTCCAGCGGAAGCGAATTGTCTTCGGCCGCCAGATAGCCGTTCTGGCCGGTCCCGTCAAGGCTCACGTCAACAAATTGGGTGTTGGTCGAGGCGGTGTAGACGGCATTCTCAACGTGATCGCCTACCGGCAATATCTGACCCAGCGTAAGTTCCGAAGTGTATATCCTGCTGTTGCCCGCTTTATTAAAGTGTATAGTGTTGGAGCCTGCCTGGGAGGTCTTGTCTCCGGATCTCACGCTGATCTGGGCGCCATCAAGCTCATAGTAGCAAATATTGTCCAGATTGCCATAGCCGTTCCAATTTTGCGGATCGCCCTCATATTGCGGCAATAATTTGCGCGCGTTGTCTCCTGATGGGCCGTATTTTGCTTCCCAGGCAGAAATCTGAGAACTGTTTGTCGGCCAGTCAAAAACGAAGGGTGTTTGGGGAGAAGCTTGCGCGTAGAGCACCCTGTTTGAGCTGGCGGTGTATGATGTAGCTTTGTTGTTAACGTTCGGATCCGGGTCATAATTTCCGCCGTCCGGCACGGTGATAGGTATAAATTCGTAGAAGCCATCTGAAAGATAGCTATCATAGCCTTTTATGGCATCAATGCCGGTTGTGGGCCCGGCGTAATTGGCCAGCGAATCATCGGAAGCCAGTTTATCCATGGCCGCGCCGACATCGTCCCAGGTGCCGGGGTTGGAGGCGTCGTATTTGGCTTTAAGGTCATCGGCAAGGGCTGGGGGAAAAGGCTCTTCAAGTGTTGCTTTTGGGTCATGGAAGAACTTTTCTCCCGGGAAGCCAAGCCCGCGCTGTACATCATAGATAATGCTGGTGTCCGCGAAATTCATGCTCTGCGTGTGGTTCTTATTAACGAAGCCGAACCAGGGGATAAAGCGGTTGGTCAGGCGGGAATACCTGATATCTTCTTCAAGTTTCAGGAACGATCTGGAGTTATAATTCCAGCGATCGGTATCCCCATCAAGTTTGACCGAAAAAACACCCTTATCGGTCTTAACATAGTCAGCACCGGCATTGATCCACTCTTTTGTCTCGTCGAGCAAAAATGAACCGTCTTTGGTGTAAACCTTGACCTTCATTTTGGCGCCCGAAAAACCGCGGCCGCCGCCGTAGATATCTCCTACAAATTTATCCCCGCAGTCAAAATGTCTGGGATCATCGTTGAATTCTGTCCGTTCCTGGTTCAGGCTAAAAACAAAGCTTTTTTCGTCCTCAAAGCTCCTGTCCTCTCTGACCCAGTAAGTTCTGGGCAAGGGATCACAAACAAACCTTAAAAGATGGGTGTATCCTTCATATTTGATCCTAATCACGGCCTTAACATCCACCTGCCTGAACCCTCTGTGCATCAGTCCGGCAAAAGGGACATAGGGATAGGTATCAAAGCGCTGTTGGCCCGAAGCAGTAAGAGTATAGTCAAACGGCTTGGGCGGATAGTATTGGCCTCTGCCTTGAGCCTCGAAGTAGTAAGGCGCGTCGCCTTCGGCCAACTTGATTGACTGGCCGTTCAGGACAGCGTCCTGCCCTATCGGCTCGAGTTTGGCGTAGGACAGATCGTGATACGACGGCATTACCCGTATGCCGGAGATGGTCTCTTCGATGGCGCCGCTACCATCCTTTGGTGTAAGCTTTAACTTTATAGAGTAATCGCCTGAAGTGACAACGGTCCCGCTTTCGGGGTCGGGATAGTTGCCCTTCCAGACGATGGTGTCGCGGTTGTATTTGTTCATCATGCCCAGTATCTCTTTGTTCTCGCACAAAATTGCTAGAAGGCGGGAAATCGATTTCCCGCCTTCTGATGAATAGACATAAGCGGAAACAAGGGAGTCCTTTGAGATGTTATAGAAGACTGATACGCGATCAAGCACACCCAGCGGGCTGAATTCCTTGTTGGTCACTTCAAGATTTGCGATCTCATACGGCGTAGTTACCTCTATCCGTTTTTCTTCAACCGAGATGCCTTTTCCGTCGGCGCCTTCAGCTCGTACGCGGATAATATAGTTGCCGTTATCAACATAACCGCCGGTGTCGAATTTGCCGTTCCAATCGGTGCCGCTCACGCTCTCTTGAAGGCGGGGATGCGCATCCCCGCCTTCATTGGCGGCGGATGTCCCCATCGAAGCCATATCAACAAGCTCGCCCTTCTGGACATCGATCATGATAGGAAGGTAAGCTTGCGTCTTTTTAGCTATGCCAAGATAGACATTCGAGGCATAAGGATTAATATTTTCAGGATCCTCGTCTATTTTAGGAGTAATGAGAAGTTGCTGGGTGCCGTTGGTAACAGTAAAGTCAAATCCGCCCGAGGAATTCTCGTCCCACGAGATCATGCTTTCACTCTTATCGGCAACAATCTCACCACCCACTGCTACGATATTGCCAGTGAAGTGATGGTTAGTCCCATCAGTCGACCATCTTATAGACCACTGATCTCCGTCTTGCCAGATAAAGTATCCAAGGTCTTTGCCTTCGTCGTATTTCGGCTGACCCGTAAAAGGAGCACCAGCTATGTTGGGGAAGTATTTGTAATAGACAATTCTTCCCTCGTAACCTCCCTCAACATCACTTAACCCCTCGTAACGTCTTTCAACCTCAAGATGCACATTCGCCTGCTTCACACTATTCTGAAACGTGATTGGCACTTTTACGCTGTCATCAAGTTTAAAATCTACCTTACCCGGCAGATCATAAAGTGTAATATACGGCGCATCATTGTTCTGGTCGGTGAATTCAGAATTATTTACCGTAATTACACGAGTTGATGAAACGGTTTTTCCACCTTCCTCTTCGACCACTACCTTAATTGTATAAGTTCCGTTAGGCAAGCTATTGGTATACAGGTATGCCAGGGTTGAGTCGTTTTGCAGGGGTCGCCTTCCCACATTGAGCGGGTCGGTCGGCCCGCGATGGGCCGCTGGGACTTCAATGCCGGTCGTGCCATCTTGAATGAACACGCTGTATTGCTTGAATGCCTTCCCGTTCGTCCAATCGGGGTCCATGGCGGTGCCGCGAATGGCGATGGTGCCGGAGACTTCGTCGCCGTTGGTTGACGGATAGCTAATGACCGGCGCGATGCCGTCTTTGAC
>JAHJBW010000216.1 GCA_018813405.1 Candidatus Margulisiibacteriota bacterium
CGTTTTGTACTCCGGAATAATATCCTATGATCGAATTATATTCCATTGTAGCCACACAGGGATTGGTAGTGATTTGAATTCCCTGGCTTGAACCAAGGAAGGTAGTACTGTATATATAGTTATAGCGGGCGATAAGGAGATTGGCCGTATCACCGCTCGCTCCATTAACATAAATGCCCGCGTAGGTTGAACTATCTGCACCTTCCATCGTGCAATAGGTTACCTGCACCTGAAGTCCGGCGCCGGAAGATACGAACATACTATATCCCAGCCTATACATCTGACAGTTGGTTACATTGCCAGCCCCACCGGATTGAAAATTAATGCCAGTGCCATAGCCATCGACCGTACGGAAAATACAATTATTGATATTAGCATTGATCCCTGTGATATAGATGCCATTTAAGCTATTGTTCGTGGTGACGGTTAAATTCCTGAAGGTCGCGTTAAGGGTGGCCCTGAAAACATCGTTTGCGGCAGAACATTCTACTGTGCAGGAATTTGGGTCAGTACCCACTACCTCTTTGGTCCCGCCCATGTTAATGGGGAACTTCTCCCCGTTGGCGCTGTTGTACAATCCTGGCAAAACATTGATTATGTCGCCCGAAGCAGAATTAGTGGCAGAGTATGAAATGGTTTTCCAGGGGGTTTCTGTCGCAGTACCGTTATTCAGGTTGTCGCCGTTCACCGCGTCAACATAGTACGTCGCGCCCAAAGCTGGCGCGCATGCCAGTAAAAATATTACCGCAGATGTAAGTAATAATTTTTTCAATTTATTTTATAATGTAAATTACATTAATATATAGACGTGCCAGGAATGTGAAAGCTCTAGCTTATTATATTAGATTTTTCAGCTATTGCAAGAAGGAAATTTTTGTTCCCGGACCTCTTACTTTTTTATATAAACTTGCTCAATATTGAGGAAAAGCCCCGCGGGCCCCGGCCGTGAAAGCCCCCCCACTCTATCGCGCACGCCTGTAATGGCACGGGGATACCAAAGAAAGATGTAAGGCTGGTCTTCAGAAATAATTTTCCACAGACTGGCATAAAGCTTTTTTCGTTCATTCTGGTCTATGGTGGTCCTGCCAAGTTCTAGCAGTTTGTCAGCTTCGGGATTGTTGTAATGAACAAAGTTAAATCCCTTTGGATACTGGCTGGAATGCCATATTGAATAGCTGTCAGGATCGATCCCCAGGGACCAGCCCATTATGACCGCGTCAAAATCCTTTGGGCCGGGATTGTTGACGATCTTTAGGAGCGCGGACCACTCCAGGACCCTTATTTTCATCTTGACGCCTATCTTTTTATACTGCTGCTGCAAAATAATAGCGGCTTTTTCCCTTTCTTTGTTCCCCTGGTTGATAAGGCAGGTGAATTCAAATCCCTTTTCGTAGCCGGCTTTTTTCAAAAGTTGTTTGGCCTTCTTGATATCATATTTATACCTGGCCACATCGTTTGAATAGGCCCAGGATACAGGGGACATGGGACAATAAGCGGGAGACCCAAACCCCTTGAGCACCAGCTTGATCAACTGGTCCCTGTCAGTGGCATATGCCAGGGCCTGGCGGACTTTTTTATTAGCAAAGAAAGGGCGGTCCAGGTTAAGGCCCATATAAACATACATCAGAACATCGTATTGATAAGTATTTATCTCTTTGATCTTCTTGATCCTGTCAAAATCTTTGGGCGGTATCGAATCGGTGTCAATATGGCCAGTCTCCAAAGCTACCAGTCCCGCGTTGTCGTCGGGGATTATTTTGTAAACGATCTCTGAAAGTTTTGGTTTGCCAAGATAATATCTGTCGAAAGCAGTGACCACTGCCTGGTCGCCGGGCAGCCACTCCTTAAAACGGAAAGGCCCTGTCCCCAGAGGCTTCCGGTTGAAGCTGGAGGTATTGATATCAGTGCCTTCCAAAATATGTTTAGGTAGAATGCTCATCGAGGCGCGCGCCTTAAAAGGGGCAAAGGGCCTGGGCAGAATAGCTTGCAGGGTATAGGCATCCACCACCTTAAATTTGATGGGTTCTCCATCAATTATGTAATCCCCGCGCCTGACCGAATTCACTTTTGGGTTCAATATCGCGTCAAAAGTAAATTTAGCATCGTGCGCTGTAAAAGGCAGACCATCGTGCCAGAGCACATCTTTTCGAAGATGAAACGTCCAGACCTTTCCGTCCTTTGAGACCTTGAACGATCTGCAAAGGTCGGGTACCAATTCCAGCTTCTCATTCACCTTAAATAGGCCGTTAAAGACAGGTCCTTCTATGGCTCCGGAAGCGGTATCCGTAGAAAGGATCGGGTTGAGGATAGAAGCTTCTCCCCCAAGCCGGAAGACAAGGGTGTCCTGGGCATGTGCGGCCGCACACAAAACTATCCAACTACAGATTAGTAAGCTCCATAACCTCGGTCTTGCCATCCCTTTTGTACCCTTTCAGGGTGTAAACGCCCTTTACTTCATTATAGTCGTAAATCACCTTGCCCGCCACATCTTCGTCCGTATACTCTTTACCTGTAAAGGGGTTCTTGGGTACGCTGGTCATGTATCCTCCCGCGGTCAGATAGTTGTCAACCAGGTCCTTTAGCGTTATCCCGCCGGCAACCGGATAGCTTAGATTTTCCATGTTATAGGATTCTATGCCAAGCTGTACCGAATGCATGACCGCTTTTACCGCGCCTTCTTTTGCCCTGTCCTGCGTTCCCATCAGCTTTGGCACCAGAAATACGGCCAGCATGCCGATGATCCCGACTACGACCAGAACCTCCACCATCGTGAAACCTTTTCTATTTCTCATCCTTTCACCTCCTTGCCCCGAGCTCCGTCGAGGGGCTTTCATTATTGAAGATAGTCTAATACCGAGAAAAGCGGTCCCAGCATCGCGAACGCGACCAATCCCACTATCCCGCCGACCGCAAGGGTTGACAGTGGCTCAATAAGGCCGGTCACGCTCTTTATGGCCGATTCCGCCTCCTGCCTGTAGTAGTCAGCGGCTTCACCAAGGACGCTATCCAGCGTGCCGGTCTCCTCTCCTACCCTTATCATCTGGCATAAAGTCTCGGGGAACAGTTTGACAGTCCTTCGACAAGGCTCAGGACGAGCCAGACAGTTCGACAGTTTTTGGCCGTTCTCAAGATCAGCATATATACTGTCAATCGAATCTCGATATGCTTTAAAGCTTATTCCCGGCTTAATGTTCCTTATTGCTTCAAGGATGGGAACCCCATTCCTTAACTGCTGGGCAAGCATGGCGCAAAACCTTTCACATATAAAATAGCGGTGCAGTCTGCCCACTACAGGCATTCCCAATTTTACCTGTTCTTTTCTGTAGAGCAATACTGCCCCCGCTGAAAAGGCCGCGATTGCCAAAAGGACCAGCCACCAGAACTGTGAAATACTAAGAAGAACGCGGGTTAAAAGGGGTAACGGCATATCAAAACCCGAGAACATACTGGCAAACATGGGCAGAAC
>JAHJBW010000217.1 GCA_018813405.1 Candidatus Margulisiibacteriota bacterium
AAAGGGCGGGGATATTTCTTCAGGGCAAAAAATCTTTACTGGAGCCTGGCCAATAAAAAGATCGTTTGCCCCGACGGTATATGGCTTTTCAAGGGCAACATGATAGGTTACGGCAGGCAGTTCGAAGCGGACGTGGCCATGGAAAAGGTTGTCCTGAGCGGGGATCCGCGCATAACCATAATAGACACCTCCCTCACCACGGTGGAAGCCCAAAGCTTTATCGCGGACAATCCCAGGAACACCATATTCGCGACCGATGGAGTGGTCTTGATAAGCGAGGGGATCAGGATATACGCCGATAATGTGGTATTCGATCAAAAAAAGAAAGAGATCAATTTGAGCAACAACGTCGAAGTGACCTACCTGGGCATAAAGGCCACTGCAAAAAAAGCCAGCTACGATGTCGCCAAAGCGCGCATAACTCTTTTTGATTCCGCGCTTTTAGAAAGGAACAATAGCGCTCTTAAGGGCGACAAAGTGATAATTTCCGTTAAGGAAAAAGAATTCAAGGTCTCCGGAAAGACCAGCGTGACAATACCGGAAAAGGAGCTTGAAAAATGACAGCGCACGCACCCACTGTAAAACCAAAACCCAAGATAGAAACCATAGTGGCCCAAAAGAGCCCTCATTTCGATATTATAATAATCGGAGGCGGTCCGGCAGGGCTGACAGCAGCTATTTATGCCGGCAGGGCCAGGCTAAAGACCCTGCTTATTGAAAAAGCGCTTCTGGGCGGGATCGCCACGACCTCGTTCCTGATAGAGAACTACCCCGGCTTCCCCAAAGGCATATCGGGCATGGAGCTGGGCGAAAGGTTCGAAGAACAGGCCAAACTTTTCGGGCTTGAGATAATCTATGGCAACGTAGATGCCATCCACCAGGGGAAAGAGCACAAAACTGTTACCATAAACGGCAAAGATTTTGAGACACGCTCCATAATAATTGCTTCCGGCACCTCACCGAAAAAACTTAATATAAAAGGCGAAGAAGAATACCGGGGCCGCGGCGTGTCTTACTGTGCCACCTGTGACGGCCCATTTTATAAGAACAAGATCATTGCCGTTGTGGGAGGCGGCAATACCGCGGCCGAAGAAGCACTGTACCTGACCAGGTTCGCGGAAAAGATATTCCTGATCCACCGCCGCAACAAACTAAGAGCGGACAGGGTCCTGGCCGAAAGACTGCAGGAGCACCCCAAAATATTTGTCTTGTGGAGCCATGTTTTGAACGAGATCGTTGGCTCCGAAAGGTCGGTTAACAGGCTTGTGGTAAAAGACAAGCTGAGCAACCGCAAAAAGAACATTGATGTTTCGGGTGTTTTTATCTATGTGGGCTCTACCCCCCAGACGGCTTTCGCGCAGAACATCATAAAGCTCAACCGCGACAAATATATCATGACCGACCCCGAAATGCGGACTTCAGCCGAGGGCATCTTCGCCGCGGGAGATTGCAGAAAAAAGATATTGCGGCAAATAGTCACTGCCGCCGCCGACGGCGCCATTGCCGCCAACTCCGCGATACACTATCTTTCCGGGAGCAGCAAATAATAGATGAACACCATTTTCAATGTCCTTGTCCCCATGATCATGATCGCTGGCATAGGATATCTGTCCGCGATCCATAAAAAGATGGACCTGTCGACCATAGCCAATTTCATAATATACATTAGCGGGCCCGCGCTGGCGTTTTCCATGCTGGCTGACCATCCTTTTTATCCCGGGAAATTTTTTATTATGGCCTCCGCGGCTGTAGTGGTCATTCTGGGAACAGGGCTTATCCTCAAGCTGACCTCAAAATGGTCCAGGGTCAAGGTGTCCCCGGCTTTTTATCTGCCGGTCATGTTCATGAACTCGGGGAATATCGGGTTCCCGGTCGCCATGCTGGCCATAGGTTACAGCGCCCTGTCCTTTGCCTCTATCTATAACCTGGTCAACGTCATCATAATTTTCTCGCTGGGAATATTTATTATCTCACCAAAAAGCAGCCGGTTTAAATTTTTGCGGATCCCGTTTATATATGCGGCAATGGCAGGCTTGTTGATAAGTCTTTTCCATATCGAACTTCCAAGGTTCCTTTCTTCGCCCATCGACCTTTTGGGACAGACGACCATCCCTCTTTCACTTTTCATGGTCGGTTACAAACTGCGTTCCAGCGTTTTAAGGCCAGAACAGATCAAACTTGCTTTCCTGGCGTCATTTCTAAGGATCGGATTGGGCTTTCTACTGGCTTTAGCATTTATTAAGCTTTTTAACATCGAAGGCGTCGTCGCCCAGGTCATCATGATACTCAGCACCACTCCCGCCGCCATCATGAACATTGCCATCGCGCAGGAAAATAGCGTTGAAACAGATTTTCTTGCCACCACCATTACAATAAGCACTCTTTTGAGCATAATCACTATCCCGCTGGTACTATGGTTCATATTCTAGGACAAAAACAAAGCAAGCTGCGTCAGGTTCTTAAAGAGATGAACAGCGTACTGCTTGCCTACTCCGGCGGCGTTGACAGTACGCTAATATTAAAGGTTTGCAAGGAAGTTTTTAGTGAAGGCGGAAAATCGATTTTCCGCCTTCAAAAATCTCTTCTGGCCGTCATCGCCACCTCCCCCACCTATCCTGATCACGAGCTATACGAAGCAAAATCTTTGTGCGAAAAGCTGGGAGCGCCTTATAAAATAATCACGACCAGCGAGTTTGACGACGATAATTTTGTGAACAACCCCAAAGAAAGATGCTATTTCT
>JAHJBW010000218.1 GCA_018813405.1 Candidatus Margulisiibacteriota bacterium
GCCACACTGCTTATAGTGGTAAATACTATCAGGCTGACCGTGCTGGCCAGGACCACCGATATTGAAATAATGAGGCTGGTGGGCGCGACCAACTCCTTTATTCGCTGGCCCTTTGTTATAGAAGGCGTACTGATCGGCATAATTGGCGGAGTAATTGGGACCATGATACTTAAATCTTCCTACGATACCATGTCCGCGCAGTTGATCAAAGCCCTGCCGTTCCTGCCCGTGGTCATTAGTCCCGGCATATTAAAGACGATTTACATTTCGGTCGGATTGACAGGGGCGCTGCTGGGCATGATCGGCGGCTATATTTCGGTTTCGGGCATTTTAAAAAGAAGGGTAAAATAAAATATGCTTACATATCTCAGAAAAAACATGAAGACCATTATCATGGTGGTGGCCATACTGTTTGCTTTTTCCATGTTCTACGGCCTTGGCTATTCGGCTTTCCAAAGCCGCAAAACCTCGGACCAGCAAGGCTTTCTTAAAATTGACGGGAAAAAGGTGGATCCCAGGAAATTTATGCAGATATATACGCGCCTGAAGGCCAATGTGCCCGGCAAGCTAAAGCCGCAGGACGAGCTTTTCTTGCAGAACATGGCGCTGGGACAGACCATTGACACGGTCATTATTCTTGATGAAGCCAACAGGAAGGTAAAGGTTTCCGGCGCGGAGATAAACAAGGCTATCGAAGATATCGCCCAAAAAGACAAGTTTAATTCCGTGTCCGAGCTTAAGGCCACGGTGGAAAAGTCCGGCACCAGCTGGAACGAGTTCAAGAAACTTGTCAAAGAAGAAATAATGGTCCAAAAGATGATGGAGCGGGTGCGCGGTGAGGTAAAGGTAAGCCCCAACGACCTGCGCGAGATAAGAGCGCGGCATATATTGATCAGGGTGAACGAAGGCGGCGAGGAACAGGCGAAAAAAACTGTTGACGATGTAATGGCGCGGGTCAAAAAAGGCGCGGACTTTGCTTCCCTGGCCCGAAAATACTCCGAGGACCCCGGTTCAAAGGAAAAGGGCGGCGACCTTGGCTATTTTACTACCGGCGCCATGGTAAAACCATTTGAAGATGTGGCTTTTTCGCTGAAGGCGGGCGAAATAGGCGGGCCTGTAAAGACCGATTTCGGGTATCACATTATCAGGCTGGAAGACACCCGGCTCAGGAAGGTTGGAGACGGCAAAAACCTGGAGGCCGAAGTGCTCAAAGAAAAGCAGGACAGGGCTTTCAGGGATTGGTTCTTTGAAAAGAAAAAGAATTCCAGGATAGAGATACTCGATCCATCACTCAGGGCCGCCGACTACCGTTATAAAGGACAGATGGGGCCGGCGGCGGAAGAGTACCAGAAGGCGATCGCCCAAAACCCCGGCAATCCGTATTTTCATCTCTTCCTGGGTAATATTTACGAAGAAACAGGCAAACTTGATCTGGCTATTTTGCAATATCAAGAGGCCGCCAAACTTGGTCCCGGGGATCCCGAGTTCAATGTCATTCTTGGCAACGCATATATAAAGGCTGGCAAAAAGGACCTGGCGATCGAACAGTTCAAACGGGCCTCTATGCTGGCGGCGGACAACAAGGCCTATCATGAGGAGCTTTTGAAATTGTTTGGCGACCTTAACCTTTACGATCTGGTCAAGCAGGAAAAGGATGAAATAGCCCGCGTGATCAAGAAAGAAGCCTTTGAAGAAAGCCTGCGCAAGGAAGCCGAAAGCAAGGCGAAAATCGTTACGGAATAGGCATCATCAACAAATATTGAAGGCGGAAAATCGCCCGCCCTGAGCGAGGCCGAAGGGATTTTCCGCCTTCATCTGTTTTTAAGATAATTGATCAATCCGCCAGCGGCAATGATCTTTTGCATAAACTCCGGGAAAGGCTGCGCCTTATAGAATTTGTCGGATGTTAAGTCATAAATCGTTCCAGTGGCAAGATCTACCTCTATTTCCTGTCCTTCTTTTATTTTATCGACCGCTTCGGGCGATTCCAGAATAGGCAGACCAATGTTAATGGCGTTCCTGTAAAATATCCTGGCAAAAGATTTTGCTATCACGGCTGACACTCCGGCCGCCTTGATGGCGATAGGGGCGTGTTCGCGCGACGAGCCGCAGCCAAAGTTCTCGCCGCCGACGATAAAGCCGCCCTTTTTAAAGCGCTTTACAAAGGTTTTGTCGGCGTCTTCCATGACATGCTGGGCCAGCTCTTCCCACTCGTGCGTGTTAAGGTACCTGGCAGGGATAATAAGGTCGGTGTCGATATTATCGCCAAACTTGTGTGCTATCCCTTTGAACTTGTTCATTACAGGTCCTCCGGTGAAACGATCCTGCCGGCCACGGCCGAAGCCGCGGCGACAGCCACGTTTGAAAGGTAAACCTCTGATTCCGGGTGTCCCATGCGGCCAACGAAGTTTCTGTTGGTCGTTGCGATAGCCCTTTCGCCTCTGGCAAGTATCCCCATGTGGCCGCCCAGGCATGGCCCGCAGGTAGGGGTTGAGATGGCGGCGCCGGCTTTAAGGAATATATTGAAAAGACCTTCTTTCATGGCCTGTTCGTATATATTTTGCGTGGCAGGAATGATGAGCAGTCTGACATCTTTATGTCTTTGCCTGCCCTTGAGCACTTTTGCGGCTACCCTGAGGTCCTCGATCCGTCCGTTGGTGCAAGACCCGATGACGGATTGATCTATTTTAACGCTCTTGCACTTGCTGACCGGTTTGGTATTGCTGGGCAGGTGAGGGAAGGAGACCTGGGGTTCGATCCCTGAGATATTCCATTCGTATATCTCTTTATATTCGGCATCGGGATCAGAAGCGGTTAATGTCATGCCGCGACATGTCGCGGCATGACGCTTTAGATACTCAACAACCTTCTTGTCCGGAGCAAATATCCCGTTCTTGCCGCCGGCTTCGATGGCCATATTGGCCATGGTCATGCGGCCTTCGATAGAAAGCCTGTCTATTACCGGGCCGGTGAACTCCATGCTCATGTAACGGGCGCCGTCGACGCCTATTTTACCTATGGTATAAAGTATCAGGTCCTTTGCTTCCACCCACTTTGGCAGTTTGCCGGTGAAGATGAACTTGAGCTGTTCAGGTACCTTTAACCATACTTCGCCGGTGGCCATGGCCGCGGCCAGGTCGGTTGAGCCCACGCCGGTTGAAAAAGCGCCAAGGGCGCCATATGTGCAAGTGTGTGAATCGGCCCCGATCACAAGGTAGCCAGGTTTGATGGCGCCCATTTCGGGCAAAAGGGCATGCTCAACGCCCATACAGCCGATCTCAAAGAAATTGACGATGCCGTATTTTTTGGCAAAGTCTTTCATCATCTTGACCTGCATGGCAGACTTAATATCCTTGGCCGGAGTGAAGTGGTCGGGCACAAGATATATCTTCTTTTTGTCAAACACCTTCTTGACGCCGATCTTTTCGAACTCTTTAATGGCCGGCGGGGCGGTGATATCATTGCCCAGGCACAGGTCTATTCGGCAGTTGATAAGCTCGCCCGGCGAGACCTCTTTTTTACCGCAATGTTTGGCCAGTATTTTTTGTGTGATTGTCTGTGACATGGAAATATTATATCATATTCGCATGAGAACTGGCGCGCGATATCTGGGCGATAATAGATGTGAGTTCACGCTCTGGGCGCCGCTGCTTGAAAGCGTCACACTGGCGATCACACATCCTTTCAAGAAAGACTTCCCGCTGAAAAAGATAGATAGCGAACACTGGCAGGTCACTCTCGACAAAGTGCCGCCGGGTACGCGCTACCTTTTTAACGGCCTGCCTGACCCTGCCAGCCATTCCCAGCCAGATGGCGTGCACGGGCCCTCGGAAGTGGTCAATCATTTCTCCTTTAAGTGGCGCGATAAATCTTTTCGGCGTCCCGCCCTGAAGGACCTTATCATCTACGAACTGCATGTTGGGGCCTTTTCGCCCGAGGGAACATTTGAGGGTGTCATAAAAAAGATACCGCACCTGGTAAAACTGGGGGTAACGGCCGTGGAGCTTATGCCGGTGGCGCAATTTAGCGGCGCGCGCAACTGGGGCTATGACGGCAGTTATCCCTATGCGCCGCAAAACACCTATGGCGGACCGGCAGGCCTTAAGAAACTGGTGGATGCCTGCCATAAAAATGGGCTGGCAGTAATTCTTGACGTGGTCTACAACCATTTCGGGCCCGAGGGCAGTTATGCCAGCAAGTTCGCCCCATATTACACGCACAAGCACAAAAGCCCGTGGGGCGACGCCATCAACTTTGACAACGCCCACAACCAGGGCGTACGTGATTTCTTTATAGAGAACGCGCTTTACTGGTTCCGCGACTTTCACCTTGACGGTTTGCGGCTGGATGCGGTGCACTGCATCTATGATTCCAGCCGCTATACCTTTTTGGCCGAGCTTGCCGAGCGAGCGGGCAAGCATGGATATTTGATAGCGGAAAGCGACAATAATGACAGAGCAATACTGGAAAACGGCATCCATGCTGTTTGGTGCGACGACTTCCACCATGCCCTGCATACGTATCTTACAGGCGAGAACAACGGCTATTATGCCGACTTCAATGGGCTTGACGACCTGGTGCGCTCCCTGCAGGAAGGTTTTGTCTATCAGGGCCAGTTCTCTGACTTTCGCGGACGGCCGCACGGGACGCGCTCGGCTGATCTGGCTCCCGAAAGGTTTGTGGTCTTTTCGCAAAGCCATGACCAGGTCGGCAACAGGATGCTGGGCGGGCGGCTTTCGCTTCTGGCGCCTTTGGAGGCGCTTAAAATGGCGGCTGAGACGGTTATCCTTTCACCCTATATCCCCATGATATTTATGGGAGAGGAGTTTGCCGAGGAGCGGCCCTTCCTGTATTTTGTCAACCATCTCGATAAAGATCTGATCAAGGCTGTAAGGGAAGGCAGGAAGAAAGAATTCGCGCGTTTTAACTGGCACATGGACCCTCCCGATCCCGAGGACGAAAAAACGTTCCTTAAGTGCAAGCTTGACTGGAAGTCGGCGGGAAGGGGAAAGCATAAAGAAATGTTCGAATACTACAGGAAACTGATAGCAGAGCGAAAGAGGAGGGGCAATTAATGCGCGTACCGCAAGCGGTGTACAGGTTGCAATTCAACCAGGATTTTGACTTCAGGCAGGCGGAAGGAATGGTTGGTTACCTGAAAGAGCTTGGCGTCTCAGATATCTATGCTTCGCCCATCTTCAAGGCGCGGGCGGGCAGTTCTCACGGGTACGATGTTGTGGACCTTAATACCATCAATCCCGAACTTGGCGGAGAACAAGCCTTTGACAGCCTGATCGGAAAGGTAAAAGAAAACGGGCTTTTTTGGATACAGGATGTGATCTCCAATCACATGGCGTACGACAGGCAAAATCTTATGCTCATGAACGTGCTGGAGAACGGACGCTCCTCAAAATATGCCGGCTTCTTTGATATTGAGTGGGACCACCTTTATGAAAACCTCAAAGGCCAGCTGTTGGCTCCCTTCCTGGGCAAGTTCTACGCCGAATGCCTGAAGGATGGAGAGATCAAGCTTGTTCGCGAGGGAGAGCGGATAACACTAAATTATTTTGAGCACAAATTTCCTCTTAACAAGAATTCTTATTCTCGTTTTTTCCCGGACACTGAAACCGCCATTGCCAGGTATAATTCCAACCCTGACCTGATGGACGAGCTTTTAAAGGAGCAGTTCTTCCGCATCTCTTTCTGGAAGGTTGCCTGCGAAGAGATCAACTACAGAAGGTTCTTCAACATTAATGACCTGATCTCCCTTAGTGTGGAGGATGAACATGTTTTTAATGAGACGCACGAGCTTATCAAACGGTTGGTCGCGGAAAAAAAGTTTGATGGACTGCGTGTTGACCATATTGACGGGCTTTATGACCCAAAAACTTACCTCGAAAGATTAAGGCAGTTCTCAAAGTCCGCCTATATTGTGGTGGAAAAGATACTTGCCGCCCAGGAATCACTCCCTTCCGAATGGCCGGTGCAGGGCACTACCGGCTACGATTTCCTGAACCATTTGAACGGCGTCTTCTGCCGCACCGACCGGCAAAAGGAATTTGCCAGGATATACTACCGTTTTACAGGTTTGACCGTTTCGTTCGACGATCTAAATGCTTATAAAAAGCGCCAGGTAATTGGCAAACATATGGCAGGGGACATTGACAACCTTGCGCACATGATAAAAAGGATGGCCGGCGGCGACCGCTATGGACGCGATATTACGCTATACGGTTTGCGGAGGGCGCTGGTCGAAGTGATGGTCTATTTTCCCGTATACCGTACCTATATCAATTCCGAGCAGTTCTCTGAAAGCGACAAGTCTTACCTGAAGGCCGCTTTTGATAAGGCCAGGGAAAAAAGCCCCGGGCTTTCTTACGAGCTTGACTTCATAGAAAAGTTCTTCTTTATAAACGGCTTCAGTGAAAAACTGACCGAAGAAGAAAAAAAGAACGCCCTGCGGTTTATGATGAGGTTCCAGCAGTTCACAGGCCCGCTAATGGCGAAAGGCTTTGAGGATTCGGTGCTCTATGCCTATAACAAACTTATCTCGCTCAACGAGGTGGGCGGCGATCCCAGCCGGTTCGGGGTAAAGGCCAAAGAATTCCACGAGTTTAACAAGAAAAGGGCCCGGCAGTTCAAGCATTCGCTCAACGAAACGGCCACGCACGACACCAAAAGGGGAGAAGATGTCCGGGCGCGCATAAATGTGCTTTCGGAGATGCCAAAAGAATGGAAGAACAACCTGAAGGCCTGGAGCCGCCTGAACAAGGCCAAGAAGAAAAACGTCAACGGAAGGCACATGCCGGACGAAAATGACGAATACTTCATCTATCAAACCCTGCTGGGCTCAATGCCCTTTGACCAGGTCATTACGCGGGACTACAGGGACAGGATCAAGGCCTACATGATAAAGGCGGTCCGCGAGGCCAAACGGCACACCGCCTGGATAAAGCCGGACATCGAATACGAAGATGCCTGCCTGGCTTTTATCGACCGCCTTTTCGAAGAGCAATTTTTGGACAAGTTCCTGCCATTCCAGAAAAAGATAGCTTTTTACGGAATCTACAATTCGCTTTCACAGGCGCTGATAAAAATGACAGCGCCCGGCGTCCCGGGCTTTTACCAGGGGGCCGAGCTGTGGGACCTTAACCTGGTCGACCCGGACAACCGCCGGCCGGTGGATTTTGAGTCAAGAAAACGCCTGCTCAAAGAGATCAAGGAAAGTCAGATCAAAGACCTGCTTGCCACAAAAGAGGACGGCCGCGTGAAGATGTTCCTGATATGGCGCGTTCTCGCGGTACGAAACGCCATGCCCGATCTTTTCGCGTCCGGCGGCTACCGGCCGCTCCGGGCGGAAGGCAAGCACAAGGACAGGGTAGTCGCTTTTGCCAGGCAAAGGGGGGACCAGAAGGCTGTAGTGATCGCGCCGCGGTTCTTGACCGGCGTGCTTGGTGAGGCGGGTTTTTCCTGGCAGGATACCGTGCTAAAGCTTCCCGGCGACTGGCCGCGCAAGTGGCGAAATGCCATAACCGGCCAGGATATCGACGATACTCTCATCGATAAAGTATTGAAAGATTTCCCGGCGGCGCTTTTGGTCAGTTAACCAAAAAGCTTGCCGTTATTTCTGCGCGCACTTCCACCTGTCCCGCCAGGATGGGGGTTTCGGCCTCGGCTTTCATCATGTTCATGGCCCTGATCGGCTGTATTTCTATGGTTTGCGCGCCAGCTTCCATTATCTGGTTAAGCCCGCCAATGCTTTTACCGGCGGCCTGTGCCAGGGCCTCAGCTTTTTCCA
>JAHJBW010000219.1 GCA_018813405.1 Candidatus Margulisiibacteriota bacterium
AAAGAAGCATTGACCACATTTCTCGGGGCCTGCAATAAAACCAGCAAACTGATAAAAATTGTAGACAATATGATCAAAAAAGGGAATAAAAAGGAAAAACGACCAAAGAAAAAGATACATAGTTCTCCAACAATAAGCACGGGAGCAAAAAATTGCACGAGGGTTGTGATCAGTTTATCGTGGGGGATAAATACTCCGATCAGTTTTTCTGATTTGCCTTTCATTAGACAATAATTATATTACAAAATCAACTGAAAATCGAGGTTAAACGTCTAGATACCCAGACCGCAATGGTTTTTAAGAAATTTGAACATTTTCTCCTGGCCGATCTGAGCACGGATCTGACTGCCACCCAACGCGAAAAATAGCCGAAAATAATGAATGCATCCCCTCTTTTTCGATCAAGTGACTCACAAAATCTATTTATTTTGGGATCCGCATGAAACTGAACATCACTATTATCGTAAACAAAACCCAGCGCCTTTGTCATATCACCCTTGCTGATAGAAGTTGTGGGATCATAGTTAAATCCCTTTTTCCCCATGCGCTCAGCCAATTCATCTACCACCTTTTTCATTTCGCCAGTTGGGACTGCCTGGGGATTAAATGGGTTAGGGAAAAGTTCATCACCGGGGGTCACGGCACCCACCACCCTGTTAGAAGCGGTCCTGGTTTTGCACAGTATCCTGCCCTTCGCTTCTATCAACGCTTCTTTTAAGAATATCTTGTTCAAGAGCACGGACAAACGCTTGCCCTGGACTTCCGGCATTAGAGTTGTCAGGCCGAGAGAATGCACTTTTTTGCCCGCTATCTCTTCCCTGTTAAAGGTGGCAAAACCAACGATCTTTCCGCCTGTTCTAACCACCAGTATTTTTTCGGCCTTCGAAATACACATTTCTTCAAGATAATTTCTAAATCCGGGGTATGTGATCTCGGTTTCAGTATAGGGTTGCCAGGCCCTTCTAAATACTTCAAAAAGATCTTTAACGACCTTTTCTTTTATCCCCCAAAGAACACTCCTGGGGTCATGGATCGGTTCTATTTCCAGCCGGATTTTTCTGCCGCCGCTCCGTCTTTTCAGGATGATCGGCCTGACCGTCGTGTAGGGCAGGTCCTTCCCTTTTTCGGAAACGACCCTGCCGCTTTTTGATTCGACGGGCGCGGGAACATCTGTATCGGTGCCATTTCTGTTGCCTGCCGGCGGCAATCTGATTTCTCCAGAATCTTCCCTCCAGGCCTCTTCGATACGCCTGTCTCCAATACATCTATTTAGCTCCATAGAAAATCTGTGAAGGATGTTGGTTTTGATCTGGTCCCAAATATTGCCTGCCTCCTCGGGTCCAGTTCGGAAATAGTCAGCGCCAAGGTTTGGCCGATAGCTTATATCCGCATTATTCTCAATACGGTCATCGTTCTGTAACACTCTCATTGAAGCAGTAATAATAGCAATGATCTCCCTGGTAGGCCCCGACCCTTCCGATTTTTTTGATCGGTAAACAGGTATAGCTATTATTTTTCCTGGTCCTTTTGGAAGATGGAATCTATTCAGGTCATCCTGAATTGATCTAATTTCTATCCAGGCTTCGGCGGGAGTCTTTCTTGCCTCATTGACCGCTTGATATTCCGCATCCAGGTCATATTCCTTGAAGCGTTTCCCTGCAGTGTATTGGCTCAGATCGGCGTGGTCAACCAATATTTTTCCTAAGAGTTTTGTTGGTTCAGTGAAATCAGAATAGGGTGAATCAGAGATCGAACCGGTAGCCCTTGCGACTAACAATAACTTGCTGCTTGATGGGTCTCTGAGATAGATGCTGGGGGACTGCCATATATGAGTCAATGCTGAACAAGCGCTTTCCACAACATATTTGAGCGACGGGATATATTGGGCGCTCAAACTTGAATTGAATGCTGAGCTTGCGGCAAGTATCTGGTCACGAATATTTCGATAAACGAAAACGTTCGGCCTAACCTCATCAAAAACACCCTTTTTAACAAGTTCGTTGGCCATCTCTCGCGCCTCAGCAAAAGATATCTGAAAAATGATCTTTGCCAGGGTATCGAGGCTAAAATAACCGCTTCCCAGAGCCTGAATAGCCAGGACTTTTCGCCTTATCCTGTCTTCTTTTGTAACATTGCCCTTCTCTTTCGAAATTCCCCAAAAATCGCCTTTCGATGCCATGGGGAATATTACCGTTTCTCGTCCCGCTGGCGCAGCGAGAGGCGTTATTTGCCACTGACTGTTTGTCCAATCGTTTATTTTGGCCATTAAACCAGTTACAGCAAGCCGGGCGCGAGGAAGCCTTTTGGGAAAAGCTTCACCTCTGTTGCATTTTTCGGCCATGCCTCTGCTAATAAATCCTGATATTCTTCCAATACTCATAATATATGCGCTTTCAATAAGCTAAAAAACACCTCTTTGCTTAATTACATCATGTTATCGCAACCTTATAAAAAGAATTTCACTCGATTTTGCCCTGGCATAGATTAAGAAGTTTGTGATAGATGAGATCAAAAAACCCGGAATAATTGTTTAATTCTTCTTTTTGTGGCTTTTTTAGCTTAAATCGCTATCTGCCTCTTTTATGCAGAAGCTCCAACCTGGCCAGCTCTTCTTTGGTATTCACGCCGAGGACTTCAAAAGGGTCGTCGGTGGCCAGGGCATAGACATGCTTGCCATGTGAGCGCAGTATTTCGATGGTATCGGTAAGGTAATATTCTTTTTGGGCGTTCTCGGCTTTGACCTCTTTAAGCGCGGCAAAAAGGTCGGAGGCATTAAAGCAGAAAGTACCCGTGTTTATCTCTTTGATCTTGAGCTCTTCCGGTGAAGCATCTTTTTTCTCCACGATCCTGACTATCTCCCCATCCGGCTTCCTGACAATGCGGCCGTAATTGCCGGCATCGGGAAGGACGGCGGTAAGGTCTGTGGCAGAAGCGCGGCGGGCAAGATTGAACTCAATGAGCTTTTTAATAGTGGCCGGCTTAATGAGCGGCACATCGCCTGCCAAAACCACTACCTGGCCCTGGAAATCCTTAAGATGCGGCTCGGCCATCATTACGGCATGGCCTGTGCCCAGCTGTTGGTCCTGGTCCACAAAGACCACGTCATGGCCTTTGAAGTAGTCCTTTATCATCTCTTTCTTGTGGCCGACAACAACAAACACCTTTTCGATCCCGGCCTCCTTTACGGCATCTATGACATGCTCCAGCATGGGTTTGCCGGCCAGCTTGTGAAAGACCTTGGGAAGACCTGCCTCGCCGGCAGGCGGGTCTGATTGCATACGGACACCCTTGCCCGCGCCAAGTATTACTGCAACAGTTTTCATGATTAATATTAAATGTTAAAGGTTAAATGTTAAATCTTAATCTTTAAACTTAAAACAATATTAGCATGTAGTAGATTGTTTGAAAATAGCAAGCAATCTTTGTGTCATTGGGCCAGGCTTGCCTTTAGACAATTTCTTCTTATTAATGGTTACTATTGGCATTATGCCAACTCCAGAATTGGTAATAAAACACTCATCAGCCGATAAAAGAGTTTTAACATTTAACATTCGCATTTGACATTTAACTTTTAACATTTGACATTGCCTTATCACCCAGGCTCGCATTGTACCTGGCAAGATTGGCGCTGAAAGCGGAGGAGTGATCAGCACACCGTTCTTTACAATAAAAACATTGCTGGTAGTTGCCTCGAGGATGTTGCCCTTACTGTCGCAGACGAACGCCTCCTCCACCCCCGCCCTGTCCGCTTCCATTTTGGCCAGGAGCATTTGAAGGTAATTCAAGCTCTTTATGCGAGAAATGGTTGAATCGGGCCGGACAATAGAACTGATGACCGCCCTCCACCCTTTCATATATATAGCTTCAGGCAGTTCAGCAAGAGGCTGGACCATTATAACGACAGCAGGTTTCCCTTTTGCGTTCCCGGGGCTTATTCCATGCCTGCTCATTTCCCCGCGCGTAATAATTATTTTTACATAAGACTCCCCGAAGCCGTTTTGTTTTATTAGAATATTTACCTTGTTTATAATTTCTAATTTATAATTTTTAATTGATATCCCAATAACTTTTGCGGAAGACCCCAGCCGATCTATATGCTGTTTTAACATAAATGGTTTGCCGCCAAATGTGCGCAGAGATTCAAATACCCCGTCGCCATACAACAATCCCCTGTCCGAAATAGATATTCTGGCATTTTCGAGATCAACTATTTTTCCATTCACATATGCTTTCATCTTAATGCCTCCAGCATGGCCTGCGCCTTGTGCAGTGTCTCGTGATACTCCTTCTCCGGGATCGAATCGGCAACTATTCCAGCTCCTGCCTGCACAAAGGCCCTATGCCCCTTTGCTACTATGGTCCTTATCAGAATATTAAAGTCCATCCTGCCCCCTTGAAGAATATAGCCAACCGAACCAGTATACGGCCCGCGGCGGACAGGTTCAAGCTCCTCGATGATCTCCATCGACCTTACCTTGGGACAGCCGGTTATTGTCCCGCCGGGGAACATTGCCTGTAAAAGATCGAAGCAATCCTTATCGCTTCTAAGTTTTCCTTTTACATTGGACACGATATGTTTTACATGTGAGTATTCTTCGACCACCATATTTTCGTCCACATGCACGCTTCCGTAATCACAAACCTTGCCCAGGTCGTTGCGCTCAAGATCAACCAGCATAATATGTTCGGCTCGCTCCTTTGGATCAAGCAGAAGTTCGTCTGCGGCAGCCTGTTTTGGGCGGGTCCCGGCAATGGGGCGGGTTTCGGCGATGCCGTTCTCGAGCTTGATGAGCCGTTCCGGCGAACAGCTGGCCAGCTGGAAATCGCCAAAGTCAAAGTAGCAGGCAAAGGGAGAAGGATTGATCTTTCTCAGCCGCTTGTAGACCTCGAAGGGATGCTCCTTTAGCGGCAATTCGAACCGTTGGGAAAGGTTGACCTGGTAGATATCGCCAGCTTTGATGTACTCTTTGGCGCGTAAAACCATGCTTTCGAATTCCGCTTGAGAAAAGTTACTCTTTAATTGAGGGATTGTAGGGCAAGGCTTTATGCCTTGCCGGCCCGTCTGCCCGCTTCGCGAGGCGAGCCGTGAGGCATGGCAAGGGATATGCCTTCGGCCAAGCTCAGGCCGAGGCTCTTGCCCTACATGGTGATCTATAATAACTAGTTTCTCCGGGATTACAAAAAATATCTCGGGGAGATTAAGGTCATCTTTGGCAAGTGAGGGCAGGTTCTCGATACGGCGCGCAAAGTCGTAGCTGATAAAGCCAAAGGCTCCCTGGTGGAGGTCCGCTTTCCTTAGTGTCTCAAAGTCGGTTATTATTTGAAGCGGGTTGATGCCAATATAGGAGTATCGTCCAAGATTGCCCATTCCTGTGGGGCTTTCAAGCAAAAAGGAGCCTTTGCCATTGTAGAGGCTTTCGAAGATCGAAAGAGGCGATTGTTCCCCAGCCTGTATTACTTCCATAATTTATAATTTGTAATTTATCATTATAAATTCCCACACCAAGACCCCACCTGCTCGGGCGGGGTATTTTGGTGTGGGAATAAAAAGGCTGGGTGGTTCTGAATAACCTAGGACATGCCTTGTGAAATTTAACTTGGCTCGTTCCGTAGCCCAACGAACCATTGCTTTGATTATACCCAACACTATCCACGGAAGCAAGAAAAAGGACCTGCATAGAATGTAGGCGATGTCCTACAACCGCTCTTCGCTCCCCCATACCCCCGCGAAGAGCGGTTGTTAGAGGGATAAAGTTCGCTATTATGATAAGCATAAAAGAAATAGAAATATATTTTCTAGCCATTATAATTGTTTTCATGTGTATTATCGAGAAATATTTATTAACTATTGACATGATTTTCATTTTATGATAAGATAATATACACTTTCAAGGAGGGGAATCAGATGGATGATATAAAATTAAAATTATCAGAATTAGAGAATCAGGTTTCTATAATCAAGGACGCCAGTTTACGCAAGATCGCCTTTGAAAAGCTATTAGAACGGGGTTTTTATGTGGAAAACACAAAGAAAACATTACCCAAAGCTGATCGAACGAAGGTGCATGGCAAGAAGAAACAGGCATCAAATAGCTATTACTCTGAGGCAAAAATACAGGATTCCGTTAAAATCATGAACGTAACCGGCATGCTAAAGGGGATTCCTCCATTAAAGAAATGCAAGTCGAAAATTGACACGTATCTATGGGCAATTGCTTATGCAAAAGAAAAAAAAATATTAGGCTTGAATAATCATGAAATTGCATATATCCTCACTAAAAAACTTTATCGCCCGACAAAATATTCAACAGTGTATGGTATCCGAAAGAAAGTAAAAGAAGGATTAGTCATGCTGGATCCGGGTTCTGACACATGGATAATTACCCCTGATGGGGAGGCGTATCTTAAGAGCCTGGCTGATATAGGGTAGCAGGTTCCAAAATATATTGGAGGAACTATAATGGCAAAAGCATCTTTAGTTATGATGGATGGAACTAAGGTTCAGATTGATGGAAGTCCGGAAGAAATCATAAAAATTTTGGGCACACATAAAATGGTTACAAAGCATACTGCTCACAAACAAAAAGACGCTCTTCAAAAAATTGATATCAACGATACAGACCTGACCGATATAATAAATGCTATAAAATCTTGCCAAGAAGCGGACCTTATAGAAAAAAATATCTTGGATAGCAATGGACTAGTCGACAGAATCTTATTACCTTTATATATTATCCACGGGGAAGAATCTAGCATTTCTGGTCTAACCTCTGGAGATATAGCTAAAATACTGGCGCAGCTTGGAATTGGGATTCATGTCGCAAATATTTCTAAGACTCTTTCTTCAGCTGCATCAAAATATGTTTTGGGTGATAAAATTAGAAAGAAAGGTCAGCCAGTTCGTTATAAAATTTCAAGAAAGGGAATGGCCTATCTTAGATCGGTGATTCAGGTGAAAGAAAATGGATGATCGAGAACGATTTGCAAAAAAAATTAGCTCTCTTGGGCTGACAAGGGTTCAACAGGCCTTAGCTCTACTGTGGTTTTATCGAAACAATCAATTCTTTGAGGAGCGCACCGCCTCGGAATTGGCAACCGACCTACATGATTTGGGGTTTGGACGTCCCAATGTAACTACACTACATCGGGAATTAGCCAAAAGCAGAATGACAGTAAAAGGAAAGCGCAAAAAAACTTTTCAAGTTCACATGAAAAGCGTTAATGAACTTGACAAAGAATACAGCTCGCTATTAAGTACTAGAGCCGTTGAAATTTCTCCTTCAGTTATTCCCTTTGATTTTGTCCAAGGAACACGCCCATATCTTGAGCAAATTGTAAGGCAAATTAATGGGGCTTACGATTACGGATGGTATGACTGCTGTTCAGTC
>JAHJBW010000220.1 GCA_018813405.1 Candidatus Margulisiibacteriota bacterium
CCTTAACAGGAGCCCAACGTTATCGCCGGCAATACCTTCATCAAGGAGCTTTCTGAACATTTCTATGCCGGTAATAACACTCTTTTTGTGGGCGCCAAGACCGATGATCTCGACTTCTTCGTTGATCTTGCACTTGCCTCTTTCGATCCTGCCGGTGCCTACTGTGCCGCGGCCGGTAATGGTAAATACGTCTTCGACCGGCATGATGAACGGCTTGTCAATATCCCTCTTTGGGTCGGGAATGTAGGAATCCATGGAATCAAGAAGGTCCTGTATGCACTTGGTGGCGGCCGCATCTGTGGGATTTTCCATAGCCTTTAACGCGGAGCCCCTGATAATTGGAATGTCGTCTCCCGGGAACTCGTACTTTTTAAGCAGGTCCCTGGTCTCTACTTCCACCAGGTCGATAAGCTCGGGGTCGTCAACCATGTCACACTTGTTCAAGAATACTATAATATAAGGAACGTTGACCTGGCGAGCCAGCAGGATATGCTCCCTGGTCTGTGGCATGGGACCGTCAGTGGCGGATACAACAAGTATCGCTCCGTCCATCTGAGCCGCGCCGATGACCATGTTCTTTACATAGTCGGCATGGCCCGGGCAGTCGATATGGGCGTAGTGCCTTTTGTCGGTCTCGTACTCCACGTGGGCAATAGCGATAGTAATACCGCGTGCCTTTTCTTCCGGCGCCGAGTCGATCTCTTCGAACTTTTTAGCTTTGGCCTTGCCTTTTGTAGCAAGGTAGCTGGTAATTGCAGATGTAAGGGTTGTCTTCCCGTGATCTACGTGTCCTATGGTCCCTACGTTCAAGTGTGGTTTTCCGCGAACAAACTTCTCTCTCGCCATTTTATGTTTTCCTCCTTAAATTATTGGCAAATTCCCTAAAGTATAATTGTATCGTGGGATGTGTTGCCTGTCAATAGCCCCTCGACTCTGGTTCGACTCGCTACGCTCGCTCACCGTTCGCTCGGGACATAGCCCGCGGCCGGAATTGAACCGGCGACCTTTTCCTTACCATGGAAATGCTCTACCAACTGAGCTACACGGGCACCTCGACTCTGGTTCGACTCGCTACGCTTGCTCACCATCGCTCGGTGCTGAGGCGCGTAAAATAGATTATATCAAAAAAAAAGGCCCCAGTCGATAGGACTGGGGCCTGAAATTAAACGGTTCGGTTTAGAACCTGTTCTTTCTTTCGGTCTTTGGTCTGGCTTCGTTGCAGGTGATCTCGCGATCATTCAACTTATAGCCGGCCATGGCAGCGATGGCTTTTTCAGCATCGGCATCTTCCATGTCCACAAAACCAAAACCCTTGGACTTCCCGCTGAACTTATCGGTGATAACTCTGGCGGAAAGCACCTGTCCGAACTGAGAGAATAAATTCTCTAGCTCGGAGTCATTTACTGACCAAGGCAGGTTGCCTACGAAAATACTTTTCATGTGTGTAATCTCCTTTGCTTGGATTTTTCTGCGATTAACGGAGTGCGAGGCCAGCATTGTAGTGAGGCTTCAGCAAGATCTTGATGCAGACTCTTTAATCTCGATGTAATCAAATAATTACCATTTCCATTAACTTCGACTCTTACCTATGTATTATAGGCAATAACTTTTATTTTGTCAAGCGCGAATTATTCGCTCTTGTATATATATCGACAGGGCTTGTGAAAAATTTCACCCTGTTTCAAAGTTGCATGATGTCATGATTGCCACCGATAGAAAGTTCTACGGACATCATGACCCTTTAGTGTGCAAAAACCTCTCTCATGTAAGACACAAATTTTCTCTAATTATGTCTTCACGAATTACTCTAATGATCCCTGTCGCTTATTGCTCAAATGGGCTCAAATTGACACTAATCCGGACGTTTTTATTTCGGATAGGTGATGATATGCGTTGGTTGGAGAAATTGGAGATTTTTTCATTAATGTTATTTGCGACGGCAAAATTCGTGAAGATACGAGACGTTTATATTACATCTACTTAGTTCGCTAACAAAAAATAGTGATCATAAGGGGTTGCCATGTCCCCGGTCTCCCTATTTCTTGGACACTGAAGCCGGGCAGATGAAGCGCATCTTGCACTCAGAACAATCTTTCTTGTGCATTACAAGATTGGCGCCCATTAGAATGGCAAAAGGGATAAAGCAGGTTAGTTCATAGGCGGCTGGCGCCCAGCCCATTATCAAAATAAGGATAAAGCTTGCTATCGGCGCGAAGAAAAAGAAAAGCCAGCTGATCATGGCCAACTTGATCCCCAGCGTGTAGTTGCCGCTTTCCTTCTGGAACATCGAGGCGATCTTGCCCCAGCCGCAATGGCACCACTTGCCGTAGTAGTAGCAGTGGGTACAAACATGTTTTCTCAAGACAATGCCCAGCATCGAGAGCACAAAGACCGTGTATAGAATTGATAGGGCAGGGATCCCGTTGGCAGTTGTGATCGGCGCCATGATCATATATCCCAGGGCAATCCCCGCCAGGATAATTATGTTCTCGATTATCGCATAGGCCTTGCTTGTTTCTTCTTTGCCATCGGCAAAAAGTTTGTTGTTGTTCATATGTATATACTCTCTTTTCTATTATACTATAAAAAAATAATTGAGTTGAAATTTTATTAGACAATAGAGGATATATTTCCGAGGGGAGCCATAGGCATGAGCCATCCAAGAATAAACACCGCTAGCCTTAGCTTTAGAAACCAGCTTACATATAGATATGGGGGCAGGCTGGGGACAAGGCTTTTTCGCTGTTTTTACGAAGCGACACTGTCATCCACCCTGGATATTTATCGCATGGGCGAAGATGAGAAACTGGCAAGGAACAAGGATATGCTAAGTGATTTCTTGCTGGGACAGGGGAGGACGGAGTTGCGGCGGTTGTGGAGGGGATGTAATATTCACGAATTTGCCGCTGTCGTAATGGAAATGTCGCGACTGCTATCTTTTCGGAGTTTTCTTTCTATGTCTGCTTTCCCGGCGATCGGCAGAGAAAGACTTTATACTGTCGTTTATCTAAGGAACGGCAGCCAGGCAGTTGCAACATCGCCGGGCGAGCTTGGCGGTGTAATGTCGGTTTCAAAAAGCGAAATAGAATTCTGGAGCAAGTTGTTTGAAAGAGGCGAAGAAAAATCATGGGGAAAGTGCGAGGAAAAAGACAGCAAGTTCCATAGAATGCTTTTTTCCGGCAGATGCACAGTGTGTGCCCGAGCCGCTCTGCTGGGAAAAGCGAATTCCCCCTGTTATGTCTATGTGATATTGGACCACGAAGAAAACATTGGATTTGACGAGAACAATCCGCGCTATAAAAAAATTACAAGGCCATCTTCCGGGCGCCGCGCCCATGAATGCTGGCCGCTGGATCATCGTATTGAAAAAAGCATTAGCTGGGGCAGTCAGTGTGCGGCGGCAATTGGAGAAAAGGGAGAAAAAGGGTTCATTCTGATGGGGTACAGGGATATGTCTGCTGAACCCGCAACAACGGCGCACCTGGAGCTTTTGGCCTTACTTGGCGAAGTTGTGGCCGAGGCAATGGCTAGACCAGTTCGGACTTTTTAAAGAGGGGATCGAAATCGTAGTTCTTTAAGGCTTCTGCGCCGCCTTCTTCACGGTCGACCAGGCAGATAACCTTAACAACCTTACAGCCGATCTTTTCGACCGCGGCTATTGCTTTTAAGGTTGCGCCTGCGGTAGTGATCACGTCATCAACTACCACTACCTTCCATCCCGGCTTGATGATGCCTTCGATCTCTTTCCCCAGCCC
>JAHJBW010000024.1 GCA_018813405.1 Candidatus Margulisiibacteriota bacterium
CACTCTATGCCAAACAATAGCCAACGCTCTGTTTGAAAGATCGCCAATAGATATATATATCCTTTTCTTTTCGCGAAGCTCTGCCAGTCTCGCGAATCCCCGCTCCACAATGGCAGGGTCAGCATCGTCTTCGTTGATGATGTTCAAAATGTCCTGCCAGCGCGCCAGTTCATGGTCAATGTAGTCCATTTTTCCCTGAGGGGTAGAAAGGTCGACCACTGTCGTTCCCTTATGCTTTTTTGCGAAAAGCTCAAGACTGCCCGCCTCTGTTAATGCTTGAAATGGAAAAGGTTCAGGGTCATCAACATCAAGCCTGATCATTTCCACGCCCAGGCATCTAAGGCGGGTGGCGAGCGAAGTACTGAATCGGCAGGGATCGGCATTCAGTTCCAGGCCTTCTTCTCTAACTTCAATAGATCCAATCATTCTCTTTCTCAGTTCACGCCCCACCAATTTAAGGGCCAGTTTTTCTCTCGCGCCTGGTGGTGTTATTTTTATACTGCCTTGAATTGGTCCGCGAATGATCAGTGTTTTCACTTCAATTACCTCCGCCTATATATCAGAGTTAATTTCAAAAAATTTCACTCGCCATAAAAAAAGGTGAAATTTTTATTATGCGCTTGCGATAGAAAAGCAACAAAGGAGGAACAGAAAAATGCAATGTAATAGTGTGACACTAACAGGAGTTCAACTCCGCGGTATCTCCAGGAACAGCGATTTCAAAAGTCTGAATGCTGGTGCCGTTTTGCGCACCGGGGGTGGTTTCACCACGGCCCGGCTCAGCGATTTTGCGGGCGTTAAGCTTGAACCAAGCCTTCAGCCGGGGAATTTCGTTCAGACTTTTATTGAAGGCCCGGTCATTCAAAGGGCCAATGAGCTTTGGGCCGACATTCCGCAAATAGCCGCCAGGGAGCGTCTTCAGCCGATGGACGAGATAGACTTTGATGCGCTGAGCTTTGCTCTTCAGCATACAGATGCTATGTTCTGCGTTACTATAAAAAGAGGGGATGAATGGCCGGACGCATATCTTGTCCCGCGCGAAAAGTTCCTCATTGATCCCGCGGCAGGGGTCATGAACTATGCTCAGGGGATATTTGAAGGAATGAAGGCCTATCGCACGTCAGAAGGAAATATTGTGCTTTTCAGGCCATTCGATAATGCCATAAGGGCCAGAGAAGGCGCCAGAAGGCTGGCATTCACGCCGATCCCGGAAAAATATTTTGTCTCTGCGGTCGAAAAGACAGTCAAGGCGAATGAAAGGTGGATACCGCCGATGGGCAAGGGTTCTCTCTACATCCGGCCGCTGTTGGTGGGTACTGGCGGGATCCTGGGCGTTGCGCCCGCGCCGGAAGAGACCTTCTTTGTATATGTAAGCCCTGTCGGTCCGTACTTCAAGGGCGGGTTAAAAACGATAGACCTGCTAGTCAGCGATGAATACCACAGGGTACCCTCTGGCGCGTGCGGATCGGTAAAATACATTGGTAACTATGCCAACGGCATGGTGCCGGCCATGGAGGCCAAACAAAAGGGATATTCTGAAGTAATGTATCTTGATGCACAGAACCATACTTTTATTGAAGAGATCGGCGCCGCGAATGCCTTCTTTGTAAAGGGACAAGATCTTTACACGCCAAAACTTGGCGGAACGATCCTGCCCGGCATAACACGCCGAAGCGTTCTTGTTATAGCGCAGGAGATGGGATTAAGGGTGTGGGAGACACCGGTAACCATTGATTTTGTGATGAACGAAGCGGATGAGGTGTTTTGCACGGGCACAGCCGCGGTCATAAGCCCGGTTGGATCGATAACTCACGGCTGCAACGAAAAGGTTTACAACAACAGGGAAGTAGGGTCCGTCACCAGGGCTCTTTACGAAGCGCTTACCGGCATACAGGAACAGCGTTTACCCGACAAACACGGGTGGGTGCATGTTATAAAGTAAGCAGAATAGTCTTTTCTATCTACAAGGCGGCCTGGTTCGCAAGACCCGGGCCGCTTTTTTTATTGTAGTGAAATCTGACACTTGATGTCGGAAAATACTACACTTTTCTACAAAAGGCGATGTTGCGCAACGTCGCCTTTTGACCATCAGGCTTAAGAAAATCCTTCAGCAAGTGAAATTTTATCACAAAATTATCGATAATAAGAAGGAAAAGTGCACTACACCGAGGGTGCCTGCACCGAGCGAAGTCGAGGTGGCGGCAAAATTGCTACAAGTAATGTGGGA
>JAHJBW010000221.1 GCA_018813405.1 Candidatus Margulisiibacteriota bacterium
CCGGCCACCGTTAAGAGCTTGAAAGCCTTTATTTGTCCGGCGGATTTGACATGAGGGCCTTTGCAAAGGTCAACAAACTTACCGCTTTTGTAAATAGAGACCCTGTCGCCAGGCAAGTCCTTTATCAGCTCAAGCTTAAAAACATCCTTCCTTTTTCCGAAAAGCTCCTCAGCTTTGCTTTTGCTTATTTCCTCGTGGACGAACGGTTCGTTGCGAGAGATTATCTGCCGCATTCTTTTTTCGATCTTCGGCAGGTCTTCTGGAGCAAGGGTTTTTCCGGGAATATCAAAATCATAATAGAAACCATCATCAATGGCAGGACCGATCCCCAATTTCGCGTCAGGATAAAGTTCCAGAACCGCTTCGGCCATAATATGCGCGGCGGAATGTCTGATAGTTTGAAGGTCCATGTTAAAATTTTATCATAGCGGGAGAGAAAATAAAAGCTTACATGGAAGATACGGCGCCAGTGTCAATGTTAACCAGATAAGAGGAATCAGAACCGGAGGTGAAAGCAAGCACAGCAGTGTTGCCGCCGTCAAAAGTAATGGTCCCAGCATATGTTGCGGAATCACCTTCAGTAAAAGAAAAGCTGATAGTGCCAAACATTGGATAGCCGGAAGCATCAAGGGCCAGATCATTGTAGGTCATACTGATGGAATAGTTGGTCCCGCTTGATGAGCCGGCAAGAGCTATCGGCCCATTAACGGTACGCGCGGTCGTGGTACTGGCTAAACCGTCAAAGATCATGGGATCGTCCTTGCTGGCGCCCATGGAAAGGGTCATGGTATCACCGCCCACCGTCATGGTCAGCAGTGCGTATATCTTTAAAGTTTCCATTTCGGTCGTTAATAGCGCATCCAGGTCTGCTGAATTGGTGATCCAGTCGCCCGCTATATTTTTGACCTTAAAATAAAGGTCCCAGTTGTAATTTGAATAGGCATAAAGAACGTTCCACCAATCGTCGGCGCCAAGATTGGGACCGGTAATACCCTCTGTTTTGCTTTCCGCGGAGTCCACGCTCGCAGAGCTGATCTGGGCGGTAGTTTTGATATTGTCATCTGATTTCAGGCTAAGGCTGACAAGCGATCCGCACAAAACAGCCGTTTCATCGTCGGTAAAAAGAGATGAGGATGTTGACTGGGTTTGTTGACATCCAAAAAGCAGTATACTGCTTATCACAATACCAATAATAAGTAATAGTGCATTTTTGTTTGTCATAGCCCCTACCTCCTTCCCAATGGCGGAAGTATCTTAAGTGACTATATTATAGCTCGCACATTATTTTATGCAAGCGTTTTTTTAGGCTACAGGCCTATGCCAAAGTCAAATACATAGGAACTGTTCGAGCTGTTAAGCCCATCGGCAACATAGGCCAGATCCATGGTCATGAACGGGAATCCAAATCCTACACCAAAAGTTGTATCGGAAAGATTGTTGCCAGAGGCCAATCCGGCCCTTAAGACCAATGTACCCATAAATAAGGGGTATTCGATACCAATATGAGTGTTCATGTTTCCGGAACCGGATACATTTTCAAGATCGGCAGCCAATAGCATATTGACAACCGGTACCGTGGCCCCAACTCCCAAAACATAAGAACTGTTGATCGGAGTGCTGGTAGAACCAAGGTCCACGGTCGGACCATAAGTAAAAGTGGTCCCAGTGCTGATCAAAGCTTGCGTGTAGTTCTGGAAATTCACACTGGCAAAAAGATCTCTGGCAGCAAAGCCAAGCGACATTTTCGTTACCCATGGAACGCTGACCTCTGTGAGAGCTCCCAAATCCAGGCCAACCCCAGAACCAGTACTCCAGGCCTGCGTACCGCCAGCAGAGGTAGCGGTTAAAGCCCCCATGTACCCAAAAATATATTTTAGGTTGGTCCCGACATCAAGAGACGCGGGAAGCCAGGAGACCTTGAAGGTATGCCCGAGCGTTAAAGCACCGTAGGAAAGGCTGTTGGCATTGATAGATCCTGCCAGGGTATTTGCCGCTTTGTTCAAAGTGGCAGAACCGACAGGAATGGCGCTTATGCCAACCTTGGCGATATTGAACCCCAATATTCCGCTTGCGCTCCCATTGAAATTGTACGCGTTAGCATAGTTCTTTATCAGGAATTGTGCCGGGTCGGAAGCATCCTGGATAGCCTCTAAAAGCTTGTCGTAGTTGGAATATGATGCCCCCAGCGAAAGCAGGAACTGGCCAGTGCCGGAGCGCATGAAGGCCGCCGGATTGTAGTACACGGAAGGGATGTTCCTGGAAACAGCAACGCCTGTCCCTCCCATTCCAGCGGACCTGGCACCTATCAGCAACTGAGCAGAGGATAATGACTGAAGAACAAAAAGGGAAAGAACTATGGCAACTGATAATTTTTTCATATAAGCCTCCTTGATCTTTTGAAGGCGAAAAATAGGTTTTTCGCCTTCGTATGTTGATAATAATATCAGAATCTGTTGCAAATTTCAAATATTTCTGTTATAATTTCACTAGTAATATGCCAAAAAGCACAAGAGCCAAACGCGGGCTTCTGGTTGTTATTTCTGGACCTTCCGGCGTAGGCAAATCTACCGTGGTCAAGCGTTTGCTCAAGGTCTACACAAAAGCAAAGTTGTCTGTATCGGTCACGACGCGGCCTCCACGGCCAAACGAAAAACACAAAAAAGATTATTTTTTCGTCAAAGACGAAGAGTTCCGCCAGCTGGTACAGGACAACAAGCTAATTGAATTCGCGGAGGTCCACAATTATTATTATGGGACGCCCAGGGACGCGGTCCAGGAAGAGCTGGCCAAGAACAGCATTGTCGTTTGCGAGGTAGATGTTCAGGGAGCCACTGCAATAAAAGACGCCCTGAACCGTGGAAAGATAAAAACATCAGCCGTTTTTATTTTTCTTATTCCACCATCGGTAGACATTCTGGCTTTCAGGCTGAGACAAAGAAAGACCGAGGATGAGGATGTGGTAAACTATAGATTGAGAGCGGCGATAGCGGAGCTTCAGGTCATGGAAAAATACGACTATATAGTAGTAAATGACAAGGTCGAATCCGCCGCCGACAAGATAAAAGCCATAATAAACGTTGAAAAAGAAAGGGTGTTATTAAATTGAAGAACAAAGAAAGCATCGATAATCTCTTGAACAAGGCCAAAAACAAATTCCTGCTCTCCAACGCCATTTCCGGAAGGGCAAAACAGATATCGGAAGGGTCCCTACCCTATGTGGACAATTTTGACCCGACCAACCCAATAATAACCGCCATCCGCGAGATAGGGTCGGACAAAATAAAAATAAAGCTCCTGGCCACCAAAAAGAAGGCCGAAGAACTTTTCTCCAGTCCTGTAAAACAGGTAGATGAGGGCCCCACTGCCATGGAAATACTGGCAAAAGGCTCAAAGATCAAAAGAGAAAGAAAAAGCAAAAAGGATTAATTCCTCATGCTTGCCGGCACAACAATAATCGTAGGGATCACCGGCGGCATTGCCGCCTACAA
>JAHJBW010000025.1 GCA_018813405.1 Candidatus Margulisiibacteriota bacterium
GCCACCTGATCGTTGCGCGAACGTCCTGTATGCAGTTTTTTTCCCACATCACCGATCCTATCGATCAACATGACCTCTATGTTCATGTGTATGTCTTCAAGTTCTTTCTTGAAGCGTATTTTACCCGCCTCAATGTTCTTGAGGATCGATCCCAGCCCTTTGATGATCTTCTTGGTCTCTTTGGCGCTAAGCACCCGGGCTTTTTGCAGGGCCCGGGCATAGGCCATGCTTTGCACAATGTCCTGCTTATAAAGTCTTTTGTCAAAGTCTATGGACGAGGTGAATTCTTCGGCCAATGGTGAAAGAGCCTGCTTGAACCTGCCGCCCCAGGGTTTGGCTTTTGATGACATATAATATTTCTCCCTTCAAAAGAACTTTTTTAAGCTGTTTTTATTATAGCCCCATTGGCCCTGCCTTACAACCGGGACCGCTAAAAAAGTTGAAATCCGGCCCTGTTTTTAACGATATATATGTAGAAGAGAGAACAGGGAGCGTAGCACATGACTACCGTTACAAATATCTCCAATAAGTTCCCGTCCACCCTTATCCGCGGGCTGAATTTCGCCGGCAAATTCCGGATCACCGGTGTGCTGGGAGAAGGCGGCATAGCCAGGGTGTTCAGGGCCCGCCATATTGACGACAACCGCGAGGTCGCCTTAAAAGTATTCCCCCAGGAGAACCGTGCCATAGCTGCCTCAGAACAAACAGCCCTGCTGAAGGCCCTTGGCAACCCCCACATGGTCCAGTTATACACTAGCGGGACCTGTGAACTGGAAGGCCAGCAATTATTTTACCTTGAGATGGAGTGTATCGAAGGAAGGGATTTGGCACATCTTTTGATGAACGCATCGCACCGCTTCACCATGGGCCGTTCACTTGAGATAGCGCTCCAGATATGCCGCGGCTTGAGCGCGGGTGATTTCGTTCACGGGGACATAAAACCATCAAATATCATGGTGTGGAACGGTTCCCTAAAAATGCTGGACCCGGTGGCAAGGATGGAAGGCATGTTCGCCGGCACCCCAAAATACATGTCCCCCGAACAGTTGCGGGGCGAAACCCCGGACAAGTTGTCCGACATGTATTCCCTGGGCCTGGTCCTTTATGAAATGATCTTCAACCAGCCGCCTTTCGAGGTTGAAGATGAAGACATACTGGAACAATGCGTTCAATATTCAGCGGTCAGAAAAAAGGATCTCGCCATAAAGGATGACCGCCTTCCTTTGCAGATGAAAAGCCTGATGGAAAACATGCTCAAAGCGGAAAAAGAGCAACGCTACCAGAGCTTTGAAGAGATCATTAAAGAGATCGAGGCTATCAAAGAACAGATCCCCAGATTGTTGAACGAATGGATAGCCATAGAGAACCTGGTGGAAGAACCAGATGACCCGCCAACTGTTTCATTGAAACAACCAATTATCAAATCAATTATCAATTAATCGGCTGAAATTTTTCAAACACCCCGTCGATAATATTATGTGACAACAATTTACAAAAACTCATTCGCCCTGCGCAATTGCTCCCCTGTTAAGGGCCCGCGGCTGGGACCTTTCAGCTTCGGCGCAACCGGCGCGCAAGTGCAAAGAAAAAGGATAGCCCTGGTCGCTGAAAAAGAAGCCATGACCAATCCGCAACCCGTGCCTTTTTTGTTTATGGCCCATCAGATGTTTCTCGAACGCGGCAAGGACATAATGATATCATTCCCGCGCGTATTGTGTCCCACAGAGATTAGCTCATGGTTCAGGCTTGCCGGCAGGCAAGAAGACTGGGAAAAGAACACGGACGAAATCGTGGTCTGCTCAAGCCTGAGAGTGGAAAATGAATGGGGAAACGGCTGTTTTGCGCGTATTGATAGGCCCGGCAATACGGACGCTGACAGGTTGTTCAATGACGGTTTTCTAAGATACGGTCATTTCACTTTGTTTCTAAATATCTTTCCTAACGAAGACAGCCGATCCCTGGGAGAAGTTCATGTTCCTCTTATTCTTTTCAACATATTGCATCAAATGATGGCCGATCAAATATGCGCAGACCTGACCAATCCAAGCATCAGTTCCTTGCGATATCAATTGGGCTCTTACCAAAAATTAAGCAAAGACCTTCCTTTTTCCGAAGAATCATTGCAGGTTCTTTCCTGGGAGGCTGAAATACGCGCCATATTGGACGAGATAGGAGCAAGCCCGGCACTGCATTAATTGCCGGAAGCTACTTTTCCCTCAGAAGCGCCTCTACCTTCATAGGCAGGCCAAAAAGCTTTATAAACCCTTCGGCATCTTTTTGGTCGTAGATACTTTCTTTTTCAAAGGTAGCCAGCTCTGGATGATAGAGTGAGCAGGGTGATTTTCTCCCCACCACCGTGCAGTTGCCCTTATAGAGCTTAAGGCGGGCTGTTCCTGTTACATTCTCCTGCGTCTTGTCGATAAAAGCATCCAGCGCCCTTCTGATATCAGTGAACCATTGCCCGTTATAGATAAGCTGGGCGTATTTTTCCGCCACCAGCAGCTTGTACTGCAGGGTTTCTTTGTCCAGGGTAATGGATTCCAGCGCCCTGTGCGCGGCATAGATCAATGTCCCTCCCGGGGTCTCGTATACACCGCGCGACTTTATGCCCACCAGCCGGTTCTCGACAATGTCCGTCCTGCCAATGCCATGCTTTCCGCCGATCTTGTTTAACTCCCGGACAACATCATAGACCTTCATCTTTTTGCCATTGACAGCTGTTGGCACGCCTTTGGTAAAGGATATCTCAACATATTCCGGCTTGTTGGGCGCTTTTTCCGGAGAGGTGGTCAGCATAAACATATCTTCCTTTGGTTCATAGTTGGGGTCTTCCAAAACTCCGCCTTCGTAGCTTATGTGCCACAGGTTGCGGTCTGAAGAATAGGGCTTTGACTTGGTTACTGGCACAGGGATATTGCGTTTTTTCGCGTAGATGATCTCTTCTTCCCTGCCGGCCAGTTCCCATTCTCTCCAGGGCGCGAGTATTTTAAGATGCGGCGCCAGTGACATATAGGTTAGCTCGAAGCGCACCTGGTCGTTGCCCTTGCCGGTGGCACCGTGCGCCACGGCGTCGGCTTTTTCTTTTAGGGCTATCTCCACCTGCTGCTTGGCTATAAGCGGCCGCGCAATGGATGTTCCCAGCAGGTATTCGCCTTCGTAAACTGCGCCCGACTTGATCATGGGCACAAGAAAGTCCTCGGCAAACTCCTGCTTCAGGTCCTCAATGTATATTTTTGAAGCGCCGGTCTTAATGGCTTTTTGTTTCAAGCCTTTTAGCTCTTCGTCCTGCCCCACGTCCGCGGCATAGGCAATTACTTCGCAGTCATAATTTTCTTTAAGCCACGGGATCATCACCGAAGTGTCCAGTCCGCCGGAATATGCCAGTACAACTTTTTTGATATTCTTTGACATGTTATCCTCCTAATAATGAGACCAGAATGGCCTTTTGGACGTGCAGGCGGTTTTCCGCCTGATCAAAAACAACGGAATGCGGGCCGTCGATCACTTCGTCGGTGATCTCTTCTCCCCGATGCGCCGGCAGGCAGTGCATGACTATGCAATCAGGCTTGGCCAATTTTAGAAGATCAGAATTAACCTGAAAGGGAGCAAAGATTTTTCTGCGCTTCTGAGATTCTTTTTCCTGCCCCATCGAGGTCCAGACATCAGTATAGATGACATCAGCATTTTGGGCCGCCACCACCGGGTCGTTCAGGATGTTGAATTCCGCACCGTACGATCTGGCGTCCTCAAACGCGGTTTTTGTTATAACCTCGTCTGGCTCATAGCCTTTTGGCGTTGCCATAGTAAGGTTCACTCCCAGCTTGGCCGCGGCGAACATTAGGCTGTGGCATACATTATTCCCGTCCCCAAGATATGCCATCTTCAACCCTTTCAACCCTTGGGGGCCGTCGTGGGCCTTCTTTTCTTTTATCGTGAAAAAGTCGGCCAGCGCCTGGCAGGGATGAAGCAGGTCGGATAGTCCGTTGATAACAGGCACGGAAGCATATTTGGCCAGGTCTATCAGCTTCTGGTGGGCAAAGGTGCGGACCAGTATGCCGTTAACAAAGCGGGAAAGAGTGCGGGCAACATCGGGCAGGCTTTCCCGCTCCCCTATCTGGATGTCCTGTTGTTGTAAATTTGTCGCGTATCCCCCCAGTTGCTGCATGCCTATTTCAAAGGATACCCTGGTGCGAGTGGAGGGCTTTTCAAAGATCATGGCCAGGGACTTGTCCTGCAGATAGTGGTGGGGCTGGTTGTTCTTTAGCTTATGCTTAAGCTCGGCGGCCAGGGTAAAGATCATATCAATGTCTTCACGGCTTAAGTTGTGTATTGAAATAAGGTCTTTTCCAGAGAGTTTTCCCATGGATATAATGAATATTAACACATTATGGGACAAGATTCAAAAAGCAATAATAATTGGCTGGGGGACAGGGACTCGAACCCCGATTCTCGCCTCCAAAGGGCGGTGTCCTACCATTAGACGATCCCCCATCAACTTTCGGTTTAAAACACAAAACCTGCTTGCCGACAGGCAGGTCCAAATGACAAAATCCAAAATAAGGAATGATTAATAATTTTAACATTTATTGAGGGGAAGATAAAGACAAGCTCATAAACCTTTTCCCATCACAATATTGAACTCGCATCCCACACTCCAACGCCATACGCTCAAGAGTCCGTGGCATGTAAAAAGCAATATGCGTCGCATCACGGATATACCACCACTTTAAAAATTCTTCCTCGTCGTTGGGATGAAAAAGCGTCATGATGGCCAGGACGCCGCCTTCATTAAGATGGTCTTTAAGAAGCTTCATGGTGGCAAGAGGGTCCCTTAGATGTTCAAAAACCTCGGTAGCGGTGATAAGATCGTACTTTTTATTAAAATAAACCTTATCCGGAGAAAAATATTTGTCGTAAATGTCCGTCTCAAAGCCTTCCCGCCGTAAAAGCTCGGCCAGTACCGGGCCAGGGCCGGAACCAAAATCTAGAGCAGTAGTGATTTGAGGTTTGCAAGGTCGGATCGCCCTGTCAATGAAGTCACGGAACATGTTCACATAGCCTTCGTTCTCAAGGCTGTTTTGGTGAAAGGAGTATTCCTTCTTTTCCCGCTCGGCAGAAACTATCTTGCTCTCGTCCAGCGATATGAAATCACAGCTATCACACCAGTGGTAGTCGGCAACAGCGCGGGTTCCAGTGGAACATACTTTGCAGGGCGGCATAATAATATAGTCTACACTATCTCTTGCGCGGGATCTTCACACAGTTCCAGGAGATAAGAAAAAGTCTTGTTCTTTGTTGCCTGCAGAAGACTTTCAAGGTTTGCACGCAGTTGCAAATCAACCTGCCTGGTCCTGCCTTCCTCATCAGCCACTACCTTTTCAAACTGGATCTTGACCTTTTTAAGCTCGCTTTCAAAAAGTTCGCTGTCTCCCTGATGATAAATGGCGAAAAGCAGGTTAAGACGAATGTGTAAAAGATATGGATATTTTACCAGGGCTCTGCGAAAGGTTTTTTCCGCTTCTCGAAAATCCCTCATGGCGAGCCATGCGGTCCCCATGACGTTCCAGATCAGCGGATGGTCAATCTTTTCAGCATATCCGCCAAGAAGTGCGATCGATATTGTTAATATGTTACTGGCCTCAACCTTCCGGCCTGCAGCATTTTCCATAAACGCTTGTTCTTGCAGAATAAGTCCGGCAAGATGATAGGCGTTCATCAGCAAGGAAGTGTCTTCACCCGTTGGCACAAAAGGGATCGAATATTCTTCAATGGCCACCGTCCGTTCCGATTCGATAACCCCTTTCAAGCATTTGATCGCCTCATTGTACTTGCCCAACTGACGCAATACTTGCGCTCTTATATATAGCGCCTCGTAGTAAAAGCTCCCTTGACCGCCTGAATGATTGGTGACCGTCCTTAAGATAAAATTAAAAGACAAAAATATCGATTTGATTGTTCCGGCCAATTCTTCATCTTCGTCCAGATTGGCCAACTGCGCCAAGCTCGAACACATTTTAACCAAACGGCTAATGTCCTCGCGCAGAAGCCCCTCACTCCGCAAAACCCTTACATGGCCGACCAGGACCTTGATGATCTTTTACGCTCTAGCAAGTTGCTCTTTTGAAATGACCCTGCCATTCAGGTTGGACAAGACAAGTGCTGCCACAAGTGCCTCATGAGAAGATCCTTGCATTTGGTCCAAAAATTGTTCAAGGTTATCAAGGCCTTTTTCGATCTCGCCGGAAGCAAGACAAACAAATGACAGGTTATAGAGATCAAAAGACCGCCCCCTGGATATCCCCCTGGCTTTTTCAAGCACTTGCCGCGCTTCAGCCAGGATAGCCGTCCCTTCTGGTGTCCCCTTTTGCCTTGTGTAAAGCGGGAGCAGGCAATTCCCCAGCACGCTGAGCGCTTCGCCTGATGCGGGAAATGCTTCAACTGCCAGGCGAAATTCCCCCACAGCCGTTTCAAAGTCACCGTTGGATAAAAGCTCGAGACCTTCCTTATAATGCCGCCCGTAAACCAGCTCAACGATCTTTTCGCAAAGCTTATTGTTCTTGTGTCCTTTATTTCGCGCCGCTTCAAGCAGTTGCTCCATCAGTTCGGGGAATATATACCTGTCATCGGTGAACAGTTCAACAACAAGATTCTGCGCCATTTTTGACAGGGTCTCCCCTTCCAGCATCCTGCCCAATATTCCCTCAATTGCATAACCCTCTAGCCCAGAGATCACTGAGTTAGTCTCAGCATCCGAGATCGCCTGTTCACAGGCAGCAGCGATCTTTGCCAGCTCCACAAGAGTTGCCTGTCTTGACGCGATTTTCGCCCTGACAAAGCTCCTGCCGTCCATGGTCATTAACAGCTCAACAAATCTTTGATCTATCTTCTGTTTTGAGAGAGTCTTCCATGCGCCCGCAATTTCTTTCTGCCTCTCCGGCGTTATCACCTCATCGGGCTGCCACTTTTCCAATATCCGGTTCCTTTCATCTAGATACTGCGCGGCATTTTCGGGGAAGACCTCTAAAAAATGGTCCAGAGCCAGCATTGCCTGTGAATCCTCGGGATCCAGCTTTTGCAATCGATGGACAAACTTTATGTTCAAGGCATGATCAGCAACAGCATCCAGGCAATCGAATACATCTTTCGAACTAAGCTCGTGTTTTGAACCTTCGACTATGCACTGCGACAGAAGGCTGACGTTGCTCCTCATAAAAATCCTCAAAGGTTCTCGATATTGGCCAACCAATTCCCCGCGGTGCTCCAATAGGTCCAGAAAGCCGGCCAGCGCCGCAAGAGGACGGCCTCTGCCAGCCTCAAGACATGCGGTCGGCAAAGGCAGGGTGGCAACAGCATTCCCATTAACAAGATAGGCGCTATGCAATAGCGGAACAACAATAAGGCCGGGGAATCCGTCATCGGAGCGGAAAACATTTTCAATTACGCCTTTAGGCACTCCTGATTCAATGCATATAATATTAATGCCTTTTTGCTCTAAAAATCCATCAATCCTGGTTGCCTGCTCAGGAGCAAGCTTGATCTTGAGCTTATCGGGTTTTGCCCCGAAAGTCCTAACTCCAAGCTTTAACAGCACTGTTCCCAAAAGCAAATAATTCTGGGCGGCTCGATGATCGAGACCATGCCCTGCAGTAGTAACTTTTACCATAACATTTTTTTATCGGCGGTCTCTCTTGAAAATTTCACTTTTTTTGAAATGGACCCAGAAAAAGACCCGCAATCTGGGGCGAAAAGTGAAATTTTACCCGAAAAATGCCGATAATATTCTATGGAAGTGAAAATTCAAGTTAGGTGTAATTCAAGCTGTCATCATAGATTTTTTCAAGAAGCCGGCCCCGTTTCAACCTGGCTGCACAGGTATGGCAATCCCCCGGCTAAATCTATGATATCTTTGAAGCCCGGCCAGACAAAATTGTTGTTGTGTGAAATATGGCCAGGCCACAAAATGTATTTGAACGGGTTGGAGGCAGGAAAAACCTATGAGTTGAGCTTTGGCAGGATTAAAAACAAAGAAAAAAGAATA
>JAHJBW010000222.1 GCA_018813405.1 Candidatus Margulisiibacteriota bacterium
CCCTGTCATGGACCATCTTGGCCGCCTGCGGGCCTGCGCCCCCCATGGCCATGGCTGAAGGGTTATCGAACGCCTCAAATTCCATGGTATCTGTATCAACGATCACAAAATATTCACACCTGCCAAAACGCGGGTCAACGTCGGATTCCAGCTTGTTGCCTTTAGACGTAACGCATATTTTCATATTATTCCTCCCCTTCATGGTCGCATTCTGTTTTTTCGACACCATATCCTTTGCCCTGGCCAGGTAAACATGAGGATTCTCCCGCTTTAAGGGTACGGTCCAAAACCTGTTCAATTACCTTATCAACACTACCGCTTATACCAAGAACAGTATCGATCCCATGTTCGGCAAACAACTGTTGAGCCCTGGCCCCCATTCCTCCCGCAACAATGCGTTGAACACCTTTCGAACGCAAAAACTGCGGCAGGAAGCCGGGATGATGCCCCGGGTTGGGGATCACTTCTTTTCCTTTAAGCTCGCCATTGTCCACCTCTACAAGAGTGAACTCGGGGCACCTGCCAAAATGTTGAGATACATTATCCCCATCTGTAGAGATCGCTATTTTCATAGATCATTACCTCTTCTTTGCTTCTTTTTCCAGCTCCCGGATATCGTTGTCAATAGACGTCCTTTCCTGTTTGAGGTATTCAAGTTCTTCCTCCGCAGTATATGGTCTTGCGGTTACCCCTCGCCCAAAACCAAATCCACTGCCAAAACCAAACCCTCTTCCGCGGCCAAATCTGGCTCCGCGTGCGAAAGGAACACATCCACCGCGTCCCCAGCCCGTTCCTGGTCCCTGGCCCCAGGGTCCTGTTCCATCTCCTCCTGGCATAATACTCACCTCCTTTATCTGCGCCCCCAGCGCCGCGGTCCAAAAGGACTGGGCGGAGGCAAAATTTGTTCATGTCCAATGATACGTAAGGCTTTAGAATGCAAGATCGCATCCAGGATTTTCTTTCTGCCTGAATAAAGCAGGCGTTGTACCGTACCCCTTGAGATATTCATGCGCTTGGCCGCCTCTTCCTGATCGACATCTTCATAATCACAAAACCTTACGGCTTCAAGCTCATCCTTTTCCAGCTCGACTATTTCAAGGTCACAGCCAGGCACGCCCTGGGGCTTATACAAACTGGCCCCCTGAAAAGGCCTGCAAAAACGGTATCTTCTCTGCCATGGCGACATGATCAATCCTCCTGTATTACCATGTGTGCATATGCACACATAAGCATATTAGCAAAAATAGTGAAATTATGCAAGTGGGCACAAGATAATCATTTGACATGGAATTGCATCGCATAATAAGAAAGAACCCTTCTCTGTATGGGAACCAATTGATCCAGCAAGTTGGCCTCAGGTGGAACCAAATGCTTGGCACCCAAAAAGCCGAAGCCAGGCTGGCCTTTTACAAGATGCTGCGCGGGGAAAGACTGACCCCTGCCGACTTAAGCCATCTTATCGTCGGAAAAGACACCCTGGTAGAATTGACTGATGGAAGGGTCGTCCGATTCAGGGATTTTGATTATACTGCGACCAAACCAGTCTTTCTCCCTGTACTGCGTGCCATGGAGGATTTCCTTCGAGCCAAACACAATACCCACCGCGGCGCCGGGCAGAAATCCATGTATGCTACCGAAATGAAAGAAGCGGCAAGGGCCATGGCTTTGAGATTTTGCGGCGCCAACCCCGCCCAATTCGGTGCCGCCGCGGTCGCCAACACCACCGACGGGGTGAACAAACTGGCCAGACAGCTTAAAGAATATCTGTCCGACGGCATTATCCTGGTATCAGCCATTTCTCACCATTCCACCCAGCTTCCCTTCCGGGCCCTTTACGGGAACGATCGGGTAAAACTTATTGAAATTAATGCTGACGGCTCTTTAGACCTCAATCACCTGAGATATCTGCTAAAAGAACACGAAGGCCGTGTCAGGCTTGTCTGCGTTGAATCCGTTTCCAACGTCACAGGTTTTATCAACCCGCTGGACAGGATCATCGAAATGACCGCCGGTTCTGGCGCAAAACTTTTCGTCGATCACGCCCAGGGCGCGGCCTCAATGCCCATCCGCATGGATGACGGCATCGACTTTCTTGCCTTTTCGGGCCACAAGCTTTACGCGACTGGCGGCACGGGCTTTCTGGTCGGGTTAAAGGATATGTTAAACCCCCGGCCCGGCGATTATGTGCCCCCTGTTATAGGAGGAGGAACAGTACGGGGAGTAACAAGAGAGATTATCTCCTGGGACTTTTTCCCTCACAACCTGGAGGGCGGCTCCCCAAATCCGGAGGGAGAAGTTGCCCTGGCTACCGCCATGAAGCTGCTATTGGAGGCAGATCTTTCTGAGATAGCGAACATCGAGAACATAAAGGCCGCCCATACTTTAACGGCTCTTAAAAAAGAGCTTGGGGAGCAGATCGAGATACTGGGTGAAAACGACGGTTTTCTTTTACCCAGAATGGGGGTCATCACCTTCAATCTGTACAGCGAAGACGGCAAGAAAATACCCTCGATATCGGTTGGGAACATTCTGGCCCGCGCTTTTGGTATAGGCATAAGAACAGGGTGTTTCTGCGCCGGTCCCTATATGCAGTCCCTGCTGGGAATGAGCGAAGAAAAAGCCAGACGTTTCGTCAAGCAGGATGGCTCCTGTGATGCCACCCCCCATGCCAACAGGGTAAGTTTTTCTTTCACCACCAGCGATGAAGACCTGGCCTATCTGATATCTGCCTTAAAGCAAACGGCCAGAGATGATCTTCGTGAAAGATTTTTGGCTTCAAACACAAGCCCTTCTATCAGAAATTTCGCAGAACTCAACAATCTGCCCTGGATCTAGGCCGATCTATCGAGCACGCACAGACTTTCTATGTGAGGGGTACGAGGAAAGAAATTGTAAAGGCGGTGGAAGACCGTTTTATAAACTCCTTCCAGTAGTTTGATACCTTCAGCCTGTGTCACCACATTACAGGAAAGATAAATTATCCTTTTCGGTCGTTCCTGCAATACTCTCTCGATAACTTTTCTGTGCAGGCCGGTGCGCGGCGGGTCAAAGATCACCACATCATCTGCTTCGATGAGTTCGGTTATCTTTTCGGCTGGGAACTCTTTTGCCTGGCAGGAAGAAAGGCCGTTGTCTTTAATGTTTGCCTGCGCCCCGGCGATACTTTCCGAATGATTATCCACCAGTATCGCTTGTTTAAAACGATCGGCCAGGCTAAGGCTAATTGCCCCCACCCCGCTGTAAAAGTCGAGTACTTTATTTTCGCCGTCAAGAAAATTGCCAATATCCTTTAAGACTTCGTGAAAAACCGGGACATTGACCTGGAAGAAACTAAAAAGGTCATAAGTAAACTAGACATCGTTAAGC
>JAHJBW010000223.1 GCA_018813405.1 Candidatus Margulisiibacteriota bacterium
AAGAGCATCAGGACAATACCTGTCAAAGCCCCGAACAGGGTAAACGGGGCATGCGCCTTTAATTCATTAAGAATGTATTTCATATGAATCGCTCCTCTTTAATACTATATCACCAAGCTTTCCACCTATATGCCCGGCAACTACAGGACATTTCGCCCTGAAAAGAAAAAACACAGGTAGCTTTTCCCCGGAAAGCGCCTCAAAATTGCCCTGTCCCTTGCTTATAATCAGATCCGAAGTCTTCAACCTTTTAAGAAATGCAGGAGAACAATATTTCAAGACTGTTCCCGGTGCATCGCATCCGCTGGACATTATTTCCGCGTACCCGCCAATGCCGCAAAAAACCGCGTCTTCCGCCAAGGCATCGTTTATGACGGGAGATTCTTTCACAACATAAATAATATCATTCTTTCCCAGGCGTATCAATTCTTTCAGCAGGATCCGGTCGAAAACGACTTCCCCCGCGTTATCTGCCAGATAAAGTATTCTACTGGCCTTTGCCAGGGCTTTCTTGAAGGCCTGGTATTCAAATATCCCCTTCTTTTCTTGTTTAATAGTTTCTGCTTCCTGATTGAATAGTTTCTTGATCTCTTTCTCAACATCGAGATGATTCTTTACACCATAATCGATAATGTTGCCAGCCACAGCTAATTCCAGGGCGGCCAGCAGCCTGTCTTTGGAACGCTCAACCACTTTTTTCATCTGTGGATAAAGGGCAAGGGCCTTTTTGTTGCTTTTTATTTTAATTATCTTAAAAGGATCTTTATTGCCGGTAATCTCCGCCAACAACTTATATATCTTTCTGGCAATTTCAGGAGGGCTGGCTGTCATTTTCAAAGTCGGGATTATCCCGCAAACTTCGTCAAGTATTTTCTTTTGGGTCTTTTCACCAACCCCTGCCAGCCGCGCGGCATCAAGGGCCTGCCTGAAAAAACAGGGGATGCAATCAAGATAAGTTTTCATCATTTTCCCTTGCCGCCAGAATACCAACAAAAGCGCCCCCTGGCAGTTTTAAGGCGCTCAAAAGTTTTTCCAGCATCAACCTGATACCAAAAGCAAATCCGCTGTTTAAAAGCGGCAAATATATAACACCCTTCCATCTGATTTTTTTGTCTTGCCCCAAAAGACCCAGGACTTCTTTAAAGGTATAAAAATGGGCTTCCTTCCAGACTTTTTTTTCGCTTTTCATCCTCTTCCTAGCCAAAAGACTATTGCGGTTTAAGATACCGAGGAAAACCTTCCCCTTGCTCACCCTGAATGCTTCCTTAAGCGCCCTTTTTGGGGATGAGAAAAATTCAAGGGTCGTAATCATTGCTACCAGATCAAATGAATTATCAGCAAAAGGAAGGCGGTATGCGTCGCCTCTGGTAAAATCAATTTTCAGGTCCCCCGGCAGATTTTTTGCCAGCTTGAGCATTTCTGGAGAAGTGTCCAGGCCTGTTACCTGTGCGCCAAGCTCCTCAAAATAAGCTGAAAAATGTCCTGTCCCGCAGCCGATCTCCAAAACCCTATCCCCCGGCTTTACTTGGCAAAGGTCCGCGATGACGCCTTTTTCCAGAACATCAGCAAAGGTGCCTTTTGGCGTCTGATACCAGGCTTCATAAGATTTCGCATCCATATCAGGTCTTTCCTTCCACCCAACCGTTCCTGACATCGTCCTTTCTGTCAAAGACAGTAACATAGGGTTTAATATCAATGAGGTCTTAAGTCAATCTTCACAAATCCTCCTGCGCGCGAATTTTCTCCCAAATCTGCTTAACACTTTCCAGCGCTTTGCCCTTGCCGTATTCGACCAGGGACATCCTTTGCATTTGGGCCAAGGTCACATTTTTGTCGTAAGGAATTTCCCCCATGTAAGATATGCCCCCCCGTCTTTTTACTATTTCTTTGATTTTATCAGTCATCTCAAGATTTAAGTCGTACTTATTCACCACTACCCCTGAAGGGACCCTGAAATGTTCAGTTACATCAAGTATCCTTTCCATGTCATGCAGGCCGGAAACAGTAGGTTCCGTAACCACCAGAGCGTAATTCACGCCGGTAAGCGAAGCAATAACAGGACAGCCAGTCCCGGGAGCCCCGTCAGATATGATACGGCCGCCAGTTTCATTTGAGCTTAACCCGCTGGCTTTTTGCCTTACCAGAGTTACAAGCCGGCCGGAATTTTCTTCGGCAATGCCAAGCTTGGCATGCGACATGGGGCCAAACCGTGTCTCGGAAACAAACCATTCCCCGTTGATGGCGGGCTTTGTCTTTACCGCCCCGGCCGGACAAACCAATTTACACACCCCGCAACCTTCACACGCCAGGGGGTCGATATAAAATTTTTTTTCTTTTATCTCGATCGCGGAAAAACGGCAGGCATCTTTACACTTCCCGCACCTTATACATTTTTCCTGGTCGATCTCTGCGGTGACTCCGCCGCTGAACAAGCCCCGGTCCTTGACCGTTGGGCTTAAAACAAGGTGCAAATCAGCCGCGTCAACATCACAGTCACAAGTCACGGCCTTTTTTGCCAGGGCCGCAAAACAGGCTGTAAGAGAGGTCTTCCCTGTACCTCCTTTACCGCTGATAACCACTATTTCTTTTTGTTTTTTTTCGCCCATTCCAACATCCTTTCCGTAAGATTATTTAAAAGTTCCGAATAACGGGGGAGCTTGTCAATCACCAGGTCTCCCCTTGAATAAACCTCCGCGATCTCGCGGTCATCCGGTATTTCGGCAATGATCTCCAGCCCGGCCTGGCGGCAATAGTTTTTTAGTTCGTCATCAAGGTATTCCGCCCGGTTTACAAGGACCACCGGTTCCTGGCCGATCTTGCGGCACATATCAACCGCCAGCTTAAGGTCATTCACCCCAAAGGGCGTGGGATCGGTAACCAAAACGCACAGATCAACATCTTTAACGGTAGCCACCACAGGACAGGCCGTGCCCGGCGGAGAATCATAAATATTAATGCCTTTGCCCGAACAAGCTTTGACTTTTTCTATCAACCGGGGTGACATTCCTCCTTCAGCCGTTTTAAGCAAGGCGTAATGAAAATCAATCAATCCTCTGCTTTTGCCGTGTTTAATAGTACCGATCTTCTTGTTTCCGGTGATAATGGCATTGGTCGGACAAACTATTTCACAGGCGCCGCAGACATGGCACAGTTCAGGAAAAAACAAAACCTTATCTCCAGCCACAACGATAGCATTGTAGGCACAGGCATCGGCGCATTTGCCGCATCTGGTGCATTTTTCCTCGTCGATGCCGATAGGGGAAAAAAGCATTATGTCTTCTTCTTTTTCGATCTGTGGCTTCAAAAAAAGATGTCCGTTTGGTTCTTCCACATCGCAGTCAAGGAAGGTAACCTTCTTGCCCTGGTCCGCGAGGACTGCCGCGGCATTGGTTGACACCAGTGTTTTACCTGTCCCCCCCTTGCCGCTTGAGATGGCAATTTTATATTGGTTCATTTGTTTCTCTCGCCGAATATTTTGGTGCCGATCCGCACCAAATTGGCTCCCTCCTCTATGGCAATTTTGTACGCATTAGACATTCCCATGGAAAGATACTGCATTTTCACGCCGGGTAATGCCAAGGATTTGATACTGTCAAAAACCGCTTTTGTTTCCTTAAAAAAAGGCCTCGAATCTTCCGGGTCCCCAAAACGCGGCCCCATGGTCATTAACCCTGAAACCCGCAAATTAGCCAATGAGCTTACCTGTCTTATCAAAGCTTCAGCCTTTTCAGGAAGCACGCCAAATTTCTGGCTTTCCCTCCCGCTGTTTATTTCAATTAAAACAGCCATAGTTTTCCCGGAGCGAGCGCAGGCCTCATTAATTGACTCGGCTATCCCAATAGAATCCACAGTTTCGATCAGGTCAAAGATCTCAACAGCTTTATTCACTTTGTTTTTTTGCAAATGGCCAATGAAATGCCATTGGGCTTTTTTCCCGATCACCGCAAAGGCCTTTACCGCCTCCTGCACATAGTTCTCGCCGATAATCTCAACACCGGCATCGATCGCCTGTTGGATCTCATCGGGCGTACGGTGCTTGGCCGCGGCAACCAGGCCAACATCATCCGGCAATTCAGCCCTTATCTGCATTACATTCTCTTTGATCACCATTATGCCCCCTCCAGATCAGAGATGTATTCCCATCCCAGCTTTGACATCAATAAAATCATTTTTATATCTATCCCTAAAGAGTCCCTTTGCTTTGTCTCCGCTGCAGTGGCTCGCGCCAACTTTTTTTACGCCCAATTTCTGGAAGCCATCAACCACTTGATCTAAATGATCTTTCTGCTTGCCTTCAAGATGAAATCCCCCAAAAACTGAGTAAAAATGATCCCCGGGGAATTTTTCTTTTATACTTTCGAGTATCTGAATAATGCCCGGATGTGAACAGCCGGTCATGACCGAAATTCCCCTGTCGCTTCGAACGACCAGGGCCTGTTCCGGCATAAATTTGTCCTTATATTCTCCGGCAACTTCACCGGTACTATACACATTTGGAGCAACCTGGAGTATTCCGGCTGCTTTTATCGGTTCCCCTCCGGAATCCTTGACCTTTTTTATAAAGTCATCCCCGAACCCGGGACAAAGATAGACTTTGATCCCTTGTCTTCTTTTAAGCAACTCCCATAATCCCCCCACATGGTCCCAGTGGTTATGGGAAATGACCACTGCATCGATATCATTAATATTAACGCTCATATTCTTCATGTTCTTGAACAAGGACTGGAATTTTTCTCCGGTGTCAAACAAAATATGTCCATCCAACAAATATGATATCCCCCAACCGGACATTAATTTCGCACTTATTGATTCATTTTCGTATATTACTTTGACTAACATTTTCTGACTTATTATCCTTACAAGCCGCAGTTTTTTCTGTTAATAACATGTTCACAATATTTTTCATTGCTTCAGAAGCTGCCGATCCTGTCTTAATAAAGGGATCTCCCATGTCCCCTGACTCGACCACCTGAGGATCTAGCGGGATCCGGCCCAAAAACGGCACTCCCATCTCCCCGGCCGCCTTTTCCCCTCCCCCTCGCTTGAACAGATCAATTTGCTTATTACAGTGGGGACAGGTAAACCCGCTCATGTTTTCAATAATCCCTAAAACAGGGGTTTTAAGCTCTCTGGCAAAATTAACTGCTTTTCTGGAATCCAGAAGCGCTATATCCTGTGGAGTGGTAACGATAATGACTCCGTCTATTTGAGAAATGAGCTGTATTACAGAAAGCGGCTCATCACCGGTCCCGGGAGGCGAATCAATTATTAGATAGTCCAGATCTCCCCAATCTACACCTTCAATGAACTGCTTTATGGCCTTCATCTTCATGGGCCCCCTCCAGATAATAGGCTTATCCGGAGACCCAAGGATCAGGGCAACGCTGACAAGTTTTAATCCCGGCCTTAATTCGATCGGCACGATCCAGGCGCCGTTTGAAAGAAGACGCTTATCTTGAACCCCAACCATTTTAGCCATACTAGGTCCATGCAGATCAGCATCTAATATGCCCACGCTTTTACCAGCTTCATATAAACCATAAGCCAGGTTAAGAGAAACACTGCTCTTCCCCACTCCCCCTTTGTTACTCATGACCATTATTTTGTGTTTGATGCTCTTCATTCCTTAACCATCTTCGCCCCACAACCAGGACAATTCATGTCATAACAAGGAATACCCCTGCCATGCGGGACCTTCTTTCCGCATTTTGGGCAAACACAATTGCCTGCTGGCCCGGATCCCGGCTTATTCCCCCCCATAGCTCCACACCCGCCACTTCCTAAACCTCTACCCATTCCTCTTCCGTTTGGCATCTGTCTCAACTCCTTTCTTTATTACAGCCGTATAAACGATCTGGCAGTGTGCTTCAAATCTCTTCACGGAAAAACCGTTTTCCTTAAGGTACACGCCGACAATGCCAAAATCTCCGTGCTGTTCTTCGTGCTCATGTCCCTCGTTCCGATGGACTTTCCTGATGATATTAAAACCTTCCCTGCTGAAATCAGCTATTACCAATTTCTTACCACAGACACGGATCATTTCTTTTAATACCGCGAAAGGATGTTCAAAATGATGGAAAGCGTTGGCTGAAATGACCAGGTCAAATTCTTTGTCAGGATAAGGGAGTTTTCTCGCGTCACAGATAGTAAACTTAACTTTGTCCAGGCTTCCTTCAGCGGCAATATTTAAGGCGGCAAATTTCTGATCTTCATCACTTATATCCACAGTGATAATATCCTGGGCTTCCTTTGCAAGCAAGGTTGTGAGGTATCCCTTCCCTGTGCCAATCTCCAGGATCCCTCCTTTTATCGGCCTGCTTTTTCTTACGACAAATTCACGGCTTTTGAGCTGGTCAAAGCCATAGCTTTTATAGAGTTTAATCCTTTCCAGAAGTTCCTTTTTGTTGGCTTCAATTTCAGCAGTATCCATTTTTAAATTCTTTCCCTGTGTCCCCAAATCTAAGCTCCCCTTATAATGACATCGGACACAAAAGGTTTGATCAGCCCCATAAATTCTTCCAGTTTTTCTTTAGGATAAGGCTTAACCTCCCTTAGCGCTTCGTCCCAGCAATGTTCCGCGGCAAATTGCTGGATGACAAATTTCTCCGCCCCCGCAAGGGATTTCGCAATGGCTTCAATATCCTCGCCGGTTATTAAAGAAGGTACCACTGTGGTACGGAATTCATAAGGCAGGCCGCTCTCCATAATAATTTTAATGCTTTGCTTAATTTTATCTAAATCTGTTTTAATGCCTGAAAGCCTGTCATATCTTTCATCAAGGGGGCCTTTTATGTCCATGGCAATATAATCTGCCAACTCTTCAGCAAGCACTTTTATTAAACATTCAGGGAGATAGCCGTTACTGTCAAATTTGATCTTGAAACCCAATTTTTTGATGCGCCTCATGAATTCAAACAGACCCCTTTTCTCATGCAAACAGGGTTCCCCGCCGGTAAGGCAAATTCCATCAATAAAATCCTTACGCTCAAGTAAAAACTTTTCGATGCGCTCCACAGGGACGGTTTCATGCTCCCGAGGTTTTTCGATCAGTCCAGAATTATGGCAGAAAGGACAGCGAAAATTGCAATAAGGGACATAAAGGGTTGAGACCACCATGCCGTCCCAGTCCAGAAACGATGTTTCGATAAAACCTTTTATTTCCAGGTCCATTTATTTTTCCTTTCCCCATCCGGGACCCCAGTGCGGATCTCCGCCAAATTGCTGTTTCCAGCGCTCCATCGGGTCATCCTCGGCAATTTTTTCCCTCTTAAAACTATAAGAATAATCTTCGATATATTTCATGATTATCTTATAAGCCCTGTTTATCTCCTTCATTTTTTCATGGCAGGCCTCTTTATCCTTTTTCTTGCATTTATCCGGATGCCATTTTTTGGCCTGGGAGCGAAATGCCATCTTTATTTTTTTCAGGCTGGCTTCCTCACCCAAACCCAATACCCTTGTAGCCCAGTCTATTTCTTTATAAGACTTGCTCAAATCTGCGGCCTCCGTCTTAAAGTCTCTTCCATATCCATGGGTTTGGTTTCCGGACGCTCCACATCATATACAGAATACACCTTCAATGGCTTGAACAATTTCTCGATCTTGGACAATTCCTCTTTTGAAAGGGATTTGACCGGGGAAGGCCGCAGGGGTGTATTTATCTGCACCTCTACCGGAGCTATGTCTTTAGCCAGGGCCGCCATTTGTTCAGCGTGATCTTTGTTTTGCGGGACAAACATCATTTGCAAGGCCAGTTTCCCCGGATATTCTTTATTTAATTTTCTTATCCCTTCCAGGATTATACCAAAACTGATCCCGTTGGTCGGCTTGTTTACGATCTTGAAAATCTCCTCGTTCGGGGCATCAAGCTTGGCCACTACCAGATCAGCCAGAGATAATTCTTTCCGCACCAGCGGATCATGGAAAAGAGAAGAATTGGTAAGGACAGCAACGGGTTTTTTGAAACGTTTTTTTATTTCGATAATCACTTCCCCAAGGTTAGATGCCAGGGTCGGCTCGCCTGTGCCGGACAGAGTGACATAATCAATGTCCTGTTCCGGAAGGCTGTCCAGCTCCTTGACAATCTCGCTTGTCGGAACAAAGATCTCCCGTTTTACAATATGCCTTACTGTTTTCCCAAGCTGGCAATAAATGCAATCAAAAGTACAGGTCTTTTTACCAGAAACAAGGTCAACGCCCAACGACCTGCCCAACCGCCAGCTGGGCACCGGGCCATAAATATATTTCATTCTATTAACCTCTCTCGATCACATTCCGGAATGGCTGTCGGTAGTCGGTCCTTTTGCCTCTTTCAACCTGCCGGCCTTAAAATCTTCTACGGCCTGCTTTACAGTGCCGGATGCCCCAACATAGACCCTTATTTTTAAGGCTTCCAGGGTTGTTGAAGCATTCGGCCCCACATTGCCAGTAACAACAGCCCCGGCTCCCCTGTCATGGACCATCTTGGCCGC
>JAHJBW010000224.1 GCA_018813405.1 Candidatus Margulisiibacteriota bacterium
ACCGCTCCCTTCGATACGATTGCGGTGGCTGAGTAATCGCCACAGGCGATGTATCGAAGCCCCGCAATCACTCAGGGAGCGGGTTTCTCTTGCCCTTGGCTGAGCAGGCAAGGAACCCTTCGGTAAACTCAAGGCTAGCAAGTCCTTGCCCTACATCATATTACGTATCGCTTCCAGTTTTTGCAAAGCCCTGCCCGAATCAATGGCCTGTGCCGCCTTGATGACGCCTTCTTTCATGTCCGCCGCTCCACTGCCGACATAGATCGCCGCGCCCGCGTTGAGCAACACTACATCCCGCCGGGCGCCTTTGTCTTCGCCGCTTATCACTTTGAGCAGGGCGTTCTTGGAGGATTCAAGGTCCTGGCAGACCAGCTCGTCCCTGCCCGACCTTTTTATGCCAAAGTCCTCGGGAGCTATAAAGTATTCCTTGATCTCGCCGTCCTTCAGTTCCGCTATCCTGGTCCGGTCGGAAATGGTTATCTCGTCCAAGCCATCCAGTCCGTGTATGACCATTACATGCCGACTGCCAAGCTCCTTCAACACCGCCGCCATAATAGCGGTCAGGGTTTCGGAATAGACACCAAGCAATTGGTTGGGAGCCGAGGCCGGATTTGTTAAAGGACCAAGAATGTTAAAGACAGTGCGTATGCCTATCTCGCGGCGGGATGGCATGGCAAACTTCATGGCCGGATGGAACTTTTGCGCGAAAATAAAGCCAAACCCCAGCTCGTCTATCGAGGCCTGCACCCTTTGCGGCTCAAGGTGTATCCTTATTCCCAGCGCTTCCAGCACATCGGCACTGCCGCACTTGCTCGAGACCGAGCGGTTGCCGTGCTTGGCGACCGGGACCCCCGCCGCCGAAGCCGCGATGGCCGCGGCTGTTGAGATGTTGAAAGTATGGGACACGTCCCCGCCGGTCCCGCAGGTGTCCACTAAATTCTTCGCGTTGGGCGCAAGGCGTATGGCGTTCTGGCGCATTGCCTCGGCAAAGCCGGTGATCTCGGCGATACTTTCGCCCTTCATGCGTAACGCGGTTATAAGGCAGGCTATTTGCGAGGGGGTCGCCTCGCCTTTCATTATAGAGGACATAGCTTCCCGCGCCTGTTCCCTGGCAAGGTCAACACCGTCAACTGCCTTTTTGATGAGATCCTTTATTTCCATGATATTATTCCTCCAGCTTCCTGACCTCGTATACGTCAGAAATATCCCTTATGGCCTTGATGACCTTTTGCAGGTGTTCGATGTTCTTTACATCGACAGCCAGTTTAAGAAAAGCCGTGCTTCCCCTTTTTGTGGTGACCGTGGCGGAAGCGACATTTGTCTGGGTCTCGGCCACCTGTCCAAGTATATCCTTGAATACCCCCACCCTGTCAAAGGCCTCCACTTCAAGCTCAATGGGATAACAAATATCCGCCTGTTTTTCCCATTCTACCTCCACCATCCGGTCCTTTGGCAGTTTGAGGCGCTTTATATTATGGCAGTCTTTCCTGTGGACAGAAACACCTTTCCCCTTTGTCACCAGTCCCACTATCTGGTCGCCGGGCAAAGGCCGACAGCATTTTGACATTTTAATGAGTATTCCGCTTAATCCAGTGACCCTGACCCCCTGGCTGTATTTTCTTTTCCTTGGCGCCGCGGGTATCTCGGGCTCCACCTCCACAGCGGCTGTTCCCAGGTGTTTCATTAGCCGGCGATAACAGTCAAGCGCGGAAATATCGCCGCAGCCCAGGGCAAAGAAAAGCTCATCGCTGTTCTTGGCCTTGAATTCCCGCTTGAGCAGTTCCAGATTTTCAACTGTAAGCAGTTTTTTGGGATGGACGCGATTCTTCTTAAGCTCGGCATCCAGGATCATTTTCCCCTGCTCAACGCTTTCTTCGCGCTTGCGGCGCTTGAACCAGCTTTTGACCTTGGAACGGGCCGCGGGAGTCTTGGCTATATTAAGCCAGTCCAGCCTGGGATTGTCCGCTTTGCCGGTAAGCACCTCGACTATGTCCCCGTTCTGCAGTTTGTAAGAAATGGGCATGATCTTGCCGTTGACCCTGGCGCCCACACAGCGGTGGCCGATCTCGGTATGCACGTGATAGGCAAAGTCAACAGGGGTAGAGCCGGTCTGCAGTTGGTAAACATCGCCTTTGGGGGAAAAGACAAATACCTCTTCCTCAAAAAGCCCTACCTTGAGGTTGTCCATAAAATCCCTGGCATCCTTCATTTCGGTCTGCCATTCCAGCATTTGCCTTAGCCAGGCTATTTTATTGTTAAATTTCTCGTCGGCTTCGCCTTCTTTATATACCCAGTGCGAAGCCACGCCGTATTCGGCCATGCGGTGCATCTCCTCCGTGCGGATCTGTATCTCCATGGGACGTCCGCCGCGTCCCATGACCGTTGTGTGCAGGGATTGATAACCGTTGCTTTTGGGCACGGCGATAAAATCACGGAACCTGCCGGGGATGGGCTTCCAGGTCGCGTGCACAATGCCAAGGGCGGTATAACATTCCTTGACAGTTTTTAAAATGAGCCTTACCGCGGTAAGGTCATAGATATCGGAAAAATCACGGTTCTGGTCGTGCATCTTGCGGTAGACGCTGTAAAAATGTTTAGGGCGGCCATAGATATAGCCTTCGATCCCTACATTTTTCAGGACCTGTTTCAGCTTTTTGATGAATTCGTCAATATTTTTTTCGCGCGCTTCCCGCGATTCGGATATTTTTTTCTTTATATCCTGATATTTCTCGGGCATAAGAAAAGAGAAAGACAGGTCCTCAAGCTCCCATTTCATTTTCCAGATGCCCAGCCTGTGGGCCAGGGGCGCGAAGATCTCAATCGTTTCCTTTG
>JAHJBW010000225.1 GCA_018813405.1 Candidatus Margulisiibacteriota bacterium
GGCCAATAGTAGGGGTTTCCGGTAAAATCATGAACAAAATACCCTTTTTTTTCATGACCGATCTCAGGTCGGCCAAAAACTCCATCGGCTTTACAGTATGTTCAAATGTGCTTAAACAAATAACAGCGGTGAAATCGTCTCGAATGCTCCTTAATGCTTCAAATGACGAATAAAAGCCCACTGTGCCCAACGATTCCCAAAAACTTCTCAGGCTTTCATTTCTATCAAGGACATTTACCGAACGAAAATGAAAAGCGTCCTTCATCAAGATCGAGACCTCGCTCAAGCCCGCCCCAACATCCAGCAGGTCAGTTCCTGACGGCATGAACCCCACCTTATCGATCGCGGCAGACATCATACTGCCAAGTGTCCTTTCAAAGTAATAAAGATAACTGAGATGGGCAAGAGCAAAATCAAAAAAACCCAGATTGCGAGGCATACACGACCGGTAATAACGATCCGAATATATCAGGTCAAGATAGTCTTCTCCCGGTCGTCCTTCATTGAACATGTACCCGGCGCCGTCCTGCAGAACATAGAATGGGATCCCAAATAAATGAAAACGACATACTCGCCTGGATAATGGGTCGCGCACAAAAGTAAAATTCGCGAGCGAGTTGACCAACTGCAATGCGAACTCTTCCGCCTGGGGATCATTATTCCTGATCTCGTTTATCTCTTCTGTCAAAGGAACTGATGTATCGACCGCGAAGCGAAGCAGGGTCACGGCTTCCCTTCTGTATTCTGGTTTGTTCAACAAAGAGAATAACCAGGGCCTCTTGGCATCTATTTCTTTATATCCGGAACGCCTTAAAGCATTCAGGCGGTCCATGGTAGCCGACCTGTATCCCGGCACCTTATAAGGCGGACACATAAGCATGTTCAGGTTTAATAGCCTTGTAACGCTCATGTAGATTTATCTTCCAAAATCCCAAATAATTTCAAGCATAGTTTGTGTTATAATTTTGTTATGAAAAAGTATATTATCGCGGCGGACCTGGGCGGCACCAAGATACAGGTCGTCCTGGCCGATGAAAAAGGAAAATGCTACGACCATCTAAGGATACCCACCGACTCCCATCTGGGACAAAAAGAGATAATCCGCAAGATGGAAGATGCCATCCTTGAAATAGTAAACAATAAACCCGCATCCATACTTTCCATCGGCATTTGCGCGCCCGGACCGGTGGATTTCGCCAAAGGGATCGTATCCAACCCTCCCAACCTTCCCGGCTGGAAGAACGTCAAGCTGGGTGAACTTTTAAAGCGTAAGTTCCATGTCCCTGTCATGATAGACAACGACGCCAATTGCGCCGCCCTGGCAGAGGCAAAGTTCGGCGCTGGCAAAGGCATTAAGAACTTTGTCTATGTCACTATCTCTACCGGCATAGGCGGAGGGATCATCATTGACGGCAAGCTTTATCGCGGCGCCGTGGGAGCCGCCGGCGAAATAGGCCACACCATCATGCAAAAGAACGGGCCCCTCTGCGGCTGCGGCCAGCACGGGCATTTCGAGGCTATGGCATCGGGTACGGCGGTGCAAAGGATGTTTGGCCACAGCGCCATCGAGCTTTCCCTGGCCTTAAAAGAGAACAAGCAATGGGCAAAAGAAGCCCTTAACGAACTGGCGGATAATATTGGAATAGGATTTGCCAACGTAATTAACATATTGAACCCCGAGCTTATTATAGTTGGCGGAGGCCTTTCGAACCTTGGCGAAAAGCTCTTAAAACCTGTCCGCGCGTACGTAAAAAAATACGCCCTTCCCCTGCCTGCTTCCTCGGTCAAAATAGCCAAAGCAAAGCTTGGCACAAAGGCCGAGGTGCTTGGAGCAGTAGCGTTATGTCTATAGCCATAATCGATTACGGCGCGGGCAACCTGCGCAGTGTTCAAAAAGCCCTGCAAAAGCTTGGCTTTCAGGCCGAACTCACCTCGGACAAAGCCTTCATCAAGTCGGCCAGGGGAATTATTTTGCCTGGCGTGGGATCATTTGACGCGGCAATTAACGAACTAAGGGCCAAAAACCTGGAAGGAGCCATCGCAGAAGCTATTGCTCTGGGCAAGCCCTTTCTGGGCATCTGTCTTGGGTTTCAGCTATTGTTCGAAAGCTCCGAGGAAGGCAAACAAAACGGCCTGGGGATACTGGAAGGCACGGTCAAAAGGTTCAGTGTGGACCTCCCCGTGCCGCATATGGGGTGGAACCGCCTTATTATCAAGCACAAATCCCCTATTTTCAATGGCATAGAGACCGGCGCCATGGTGTATTTCGCTCACTCATATTATTGCGCGCCAAAAAATGATATAATAGTGTCGACGGTCACTGATTATGGGATAGATTTTGCCTCTTCGGCATCAAAAGACAATGTTTTCGGTATTCAGTTCCATCCGGAAAAAAGCAGTGAGATCGGGTTGAAAATACTAAAGAATTTTGGTGAACTATGTTCGAAGTAATACCAGCAGTTGATATACTTGACGGAAAATGCGTACGGCTTGTACAGGGCCGTTTCGACATGCAGACAGTTTTTAACAAAGACCCTATCGCTGCTGCCCAAAAATGGGAAGAACA
>JAHJBW010000226.1 GCA_018813405.1 Candidatus Margulisiibacteriota bacterium
AACTGGGTCTTGACATTCCCTCAGTTGAGCCTTTTCCTGATAAAGGAAGCCCCACCTAATGGCGAGCCATGTTATTTCTCTTGGAGATAAACTGGGGTTAAGAGGAACATCTTCAACTCCTGGTGGAATAATTTGAGATCTTATAATGGGGAGCATTTCTTCCCTTATTTCTCTATCTATTCGTTGGGCCACGCCAAGAATAGCAGGATCATGACGATAAAATCTTGAGATAGCACAAATATCATCAGCATCACTAGTTAATTTCATAAATATACGGACAACTTCTTCCCCTAATCCAGCGGGTGGATCGACTGCATTAAAGATAAAATGAAAAGATCTTGGTATTGCGGTTTCAGATGCGAGAGATCCTGCGGCTGCAGCTGTTTTCTGCAGGAAAGCCCTTCTTGTTAATCCCGGGGAATTGAGGATTTCTTGAATTGATAAAATTATTGAATCCTTTAACGACAATAAAACCGTTTTCCGTTTCTCAATCGCTTTTACTTCTTTGCCTATCAAAATGGCTAAATCATTTCTTTCGCTTGGGGCAAATTGTTGGATAATCTCTTTTGCAGCTTTATGCGGATCAAAGTTTACTGACTTTGAACCATGTTGAACCCTAATTTCAAGCAAGTTGGAAAACCTGTCTTTTAAAGGGGGTGAAGTTTGCCCCGATCTCATTTGAGATTTTGGACTTCTTATTAAGCCTATTATTCTTCTTACTCTTACAAGCATATATTATTCCTTAAGCCCTTATTTACCCAAGGCCTTATTCCTGTTATAATATCGTTGGAAATTAGAGAAATTTCAGTTTGTCGGCGATATTTTAGTTATGCAGTTATGGCGTCCGATTGCGCTTGTTTACAGGTCATGTTAATATCTTTGGAGGTTAAAGAGTATGCCAGCCAAAAAAGAAAAAAAAGTATTAAGATATACAGCTATTTTTGAGCCTGCCGAAGAGGGAGGATATGTTGTAACAATACCAGCCCTGCCCGGCTGTGTAACTGAAGGAGCTTCGTTTGAGGAAGCAGTTAAAATGGCCAAAGATGCTATCAAATGCTATTGTGCAAGTTTACTGAAACATGGAGAACCAATACCGCAAGAACCGGAAAATGAATTCATCGGAACTTTAGAAGTTCCAATCCTAATGCCGGCATGAAACTGCCCACCCTCAAAGCTAAAGAAGTATTAAAAATTCTGCAAAAAGCCGGCTTCTGTATTGACCATCAATCAGGTAGCCATATAACTCTCTTAAACACCGCAACAAACAAACGAGTCATTGTCCCCTTCCACTCAAAAGATATTAGAAAGGGCACACTTCACTCCATAATAAAAAGTTCAGGACTAAGCTTAGAAAAATTCTTAAATCTGAGGTAGTTTCCCCCTTTCCTTGGAGGGCCACTCGAAGTAGAATATTGATATATGAGAATAGGCTTCTTTTCAAACTCATACAAGCCCTACATCAGCGGCGTCACCGTTTCCATGGAAACACTTGCCAAAGAATTGCGCGGAATGGGGCATACCGTCTATATTGTCGCGCCATCCTATCCCGGACACAAAGATGCCGAACCCGATATAATCCGAGTGCCTTCCTTCCCATCTTCATATCCCGGCTTCAGGCTGGCAGTGCCCGTGGTCAAAAGTTTTCCCCGGCTGGATATCGTACACGCCCACAATCCGTTCGGCATGGGCCAGCTGGCCCGGCTGGCAGCCAGGAGGCAGGCAATTCCGTTGGTTTTTACTTTTCACACCCTTTTCACCCGCTACACGCACCACGCCTCCCTTGTGCCGCAGGACCTGAGCAAGAGACTGCTTGCTTCCTATTTAAAGTACTACTGCTCGCTTGCGGACTGCATTATCACACCGACCGTAATGGTGAAGAGATCCCTGCTTGCCTGGAAGGTGAAGAAAAGGATCGAGGTTATACCAACGGGGATCTCGTTGAAGGATACGCGGGTATCTGGCAATCCGGCAATCCGGGACTTTCTGAAGATAGGCAAGGATGCTAAAGTTCTTCTCTATGTTGGGAGGCTTACCAGGGAAAAGAATATCATGTTCCTGGTAGAGGCTTTCAAAAAACTCAAGGATACTTATTTCATCATTGTCGGGAAAGGACCGCTCTACAAGGATATTGAGCGGCAAAACATTCCCAGCCTGGTACTGGCAGGGGAAGTGCCTTCTGAAAAAGTTTATGACTACTGCGCGGCCGCCGACCTTTTTGTCTTTTCATCCCTTACAGAAACGCAGGGCCTGGTGCTGGCAGAGGCAAAGTCGCAGGGACTGCCGATCGTAGCCCTTTACTCCGCGGCCCTTGGCGACGCCGTCCGCTCCGGCATTGACGGCTATCTGACGCGCCGCAACCAGGACGCGTTTCTAGAACATGTAAAACGACTGCTCGGGGACGACGGACTGCGCAAAAAAATGTCGCTGGCGGCAAGGCAGGACATTGCGGAACGCTTCTCTTCTGATCAAGTTGCAAAGAAGGTTGAAACCCTTTATAATTCACTCATCTAATTCTTGAAGAAGCCATAGCGGTTTTCAGGAGGGGTTGTTATGAGAAAATTATTTATTTCCACCTTATTGGGATTTGGGATTTTGGTCTTTGGGATTTCCGCGGGCGCGGTCGCATATTTGCCGGCCCCTTGTTTAACGGGCGCTTCGGGCTTAACACGAGTGCCCAGCGCAACGGTCCTGCCTTATAAGAACTGGAACCTGGCCACGGACTACGGCATGACCTGGGACAAAGCCCAGACCCCACAGCTTTACTACAAAGCCAACCTGGGGACCTTTCACAGCTTCGAAATGGGGCTGGTGGGAGGACTTGACGGCACAGGCGAAGAGCTTAGAGAAGGGGTCTTTATCAACATGAAATACTCCCCCACCCTTGGCGACGGCTCCGACCCGCTGCTGCTGGCCATTGGCGTGGAGAATCTGGCGTCAAAGACGCAGACCGGTCTCTACATGGTGGCCACCAAGCCCTTCAAACAAGGGTTTGACCTTTCCTTTGGGTTCCTGGCCGATTTTCCCGCCGGCAAGTTTCGCCCGCTCGGCCTGGCAGGGCTTGAGATACCGGTGGGTCAGCTTTCTTTCCTGACCGATCTTTTTGCTGGAGAGAACGTATTTCAGCTTAATGCCGGCCTGAGGTATCATTTGATATCGGCCTTTGCCTTTGATATCCGGGGCATAAACATCCTGGCTGACGAGAACTCGAACGCAAGCACTTCCAAGGATCCCAAGTCGATACTGGCCGGCTTTTCCTGGATAAATCCATTCTGATGAACGAAGATTCCGTACGCCCGGCAATAAAAGGCCTCAAAGAGTATGTTCCGGGGAAAAACCCGGACAGGGCGGGTGTTATTAAGCTGGCATCAAACGAGAACCCCATGGGCGCGTCCCCCAAAGCAATAAAAGCCATGGAGACCTGCTTCAAGGACCTTCCCGTTTATCCTGACCAGCATTCCACCAGGCTCAAACAGGCCCTGGCTAACAAGTTTTCTTTGTCCCCCGACAACTTTATCATTGGCAATGGTTCGGATGAAGTAATGCAATTCGTTGCCGCCACCTATCTTTCCGCAGGCGAAGAAGTGATCCTGCCAAAGAATGTATTCAGCACATACGAATTCGTTACCCTGCTTTTTGACGGGGTAGCCAAGTTCGTTGATCTCAAGGACTATAAACAAGACCTTAACGACTTCGCGCAAAACATCACGCCAAAGACCAAGCTCGTCTTTATTTGCAACCCGGTCAATCCTACCGGCACCATGGTGGGAAAGGCCGAGCTTGATGGTTTCTTGTCCAAGGCGCCGAAGAATGTGATCGTGGTGCTGGATGAGGCCTACTGTGAATATGGTGAATCGGCAGACTTCCCCGATAGTTTGAAATATGTAAACGAGAGA
>JAHJBW010000026.1 GCA_018813405.1 Candidatus Margulisiibacteriota bacterium
AGTATTTACTAACATCTTTTGTGTGTCAGTATTTCCTTTTAATATTCTTCGAGTGAACGAACGAAGTGAGAGAATCGAGAAGTGCGATCGTTATAGTTCTTGACTATGCCTGCCCCGAGCTGTGTCGAGGGGTCGAAGGGTTAGAAGTTAAGAGTTCCCTCAAAAGTCAACAGCGAAGCTTTAAAGTTCTCGGAAGTGTTCTTAAGGTTATTGTAGTCGACCACCTTGTATGAGGCAATGAACAAAATACTGCTCAGGATCGGATTGTCCTGCGCCACATTGAAGTTCATGCTATAGGTGGTGGTATCTTTAATGTACTGGGACTCGGAAAGCGTGCCGCCGGCCAGCACTTCGCCGCCATTGTTTTCCTGCTTCCAATCATACACAAAATCCCCCCAGCTAAAAACACGAGTAGTGCCTTTAAGGCCCAGGTCCGCCTTTCTAAGGTCCTTGGCCGGAGCCGGGTCGATCCTGCCTGTTATCTTTTCGCTGTAAGAGCCGGAAAAGGCGAACCATTCCAGCGGCTTCCAGTCGACCGCGCATTTGGCGGTCCTGTTGCCCGTGTGCAATAGACCTATGTTCTGGTCCGTGCTCAAGGATCGGTAATCCTCAATAACATATCCGGGTTTTATCTCAATGGCCGGGTGAGGAGCGAAGCTGGCAGACAGGTCAATGGTCTGGGTATTTGTATCTGTGGTAACTTCTGTCGTTCCGGAAGGAGCGGTAGCGGTCCTGTAGTATAAAGTGTATTTTGAGTTCAACTTGAATATGGCCAGGCTTATCATGGCCCAGTCAGCACTGTAGGTTTTCCCGTTGCCCCAGCTTTCCTTGGCCGTGTCGCTAACTGTATAATCCTCGGAATAGGAGTAATTGGTCGAAATAAAGGAGAACGGTGTATAGCGGGCATTGATCGCGGTTCTTTCGGTCAGCGGGTTCAGGCCATTTACCAGAACGGTCGGTGTTTCCGAACGATTGTAGTCCCAACTGCTGGTGATCTGCGAGATAGGTTGTACATCCATGTGATAGGTGGTGTTCCTGGTCTGACTGAGCGCTTCTGGAGTGGGCAGGCTGGTCACGGCCTCATGGTTGAGCACTTTGGCATAGGCTGTCCATCTTTGCAGTAGAGGGAAAGAAAGGTCCAGGGACAGGTCTTGCCCCAGATCACGGGTATAACTTCGGGCAGTTGTACGCTCCACACCCTCTGCGTCCGTCTGGATAGAGGTCGGTTCAGATATCTGGTAGTCCATTGATGTTTGCACCCTGTCAGTAAGTCCCAGAGCAAGATTGTAATGCAGGTAATCAGACTTGTTCTTTGAGACTTGAATTCGGTCTTCTGTGTTCGAGCGTTTCCCGTCGTATTTTTGATTGAAAGTAAGGATGCCTTTCTTGAACGCCGCCGGGGACAGGCCCAAAGAATAGGATTCCTGCAGGGAGTTTACCGTATTGGTCTCGTCGTTGCTTTCGTAATTGCGGTAGTTGAAATCTATCCCCAGCAGACCTCGGGGATTGAAGCCAAATGAATAATTGCGGTCATAATTATTTGTGTATTTGGAACCCTTTACTTTTGATTTGGGGTTATTCGTCTCCCTGTAAGAGAAATTGGTAGACAACCCGTGGAAGTTCGGATGGAAACCGACACTAAGGTCCTTGTCCTTACTGCCATTGCCCAGAACGGTGTTCCCCATCGGGGTAAAGTCAAACCCGATCTCACGGTAATTGTAGGCAAGATCCAGGAAATCAAAAGGTTTTGTTTTGATGCCATACTTAAAAGCGGAGTCTACCTTCTTTTCGGTCTGTTTTTCCGTGCCGCCGCTTGATTGATACTCATAGTCGACCGTTACTTCGTCGCTTGTCCTGAGAGTAATATAGTAAAAGGTGATCAGACCGTCCGTATAACTGATGAAATAGTCCATGTCACGGTTGATCAAGTTTTTGTTAACAAACACTTTTTCGCTGTTCTCTATTACCGGTTTTTGCGTCAGCGTGATCTTGGTAGTATCAGTAGTAAAATGGAAGGTCTCGGAAGTGCCGGTGGATATGGTAACCTGGTCGATGCTGGACCTGGCGTAAACGCCGCTTAATTCCACCAATTCCCCCACTTTTATGTCGGTGTCAAAGCCAAAAATATCCTGAGAAACATCCCCGCCTTCCGGAGCGGCTGGCGCGATGTACTGGAAATAGACGCTAAAGTTCTTCTCGGGCCCCAGCTCTTTATTAAAGTTGACGTACGGCATGTCCTTGTCGTAGTTGATCGCGTATCCTTCGTCTCCCGCGTTGGCCTCAAAACTGCTGTTCCTTATATATGTACGGATGTCAGAAGAACCGGTCTCCCAGACCTCGACCTTTTCCGAGCCGGGGACGATATTCCTGAAGTTCTTGATATAATAAGGTCCCCTGCCCCCATTGCCAATCCCTGTATAACGTCCCGTAATGCTTTTTTTGTAAGTATAGACAACTGACACTTCCTGCGTGGCAGACACATCCCTCAACATCTTGATACTGCCGGTATAGTAACCGTCAGATCTGTCATTGCGGTCGTTGATATAGGCCAGCTTGGTACCCGGCACCACCCTTACATATCCGGTTATCGGATCTATTTCGGTATAGGGTATGGCATAGTCAACCCCTTCGACAAGGGCCGTCCCACCCATACTAAGGGTCACAGTACCCCCTTCTGCCGAGGTTAAAAGAGGGAAACTGCTTAAATATATAGTATTGTTGCCGGTAGAGATAGTAGTGCCGGAAAAGGATTCGACATTGTTGGCAGTGGCAGACCCCAGCCCCTTTTGCGCCGACTCCCTCATGTATGTCATGCCAAAGGTAAGCTTTAGCGGATGCTTGGCCGGCGGCGGAGGCGGCGGAATAACAACTTCCTGATATCGGTACTTTACGGAAATGGCAGACGTATTGGAGACAGTATAGTTGAAGGTGATCTTGCCTTCCGCATAGTTCATGGTGTAATCCAGATTGCGCATGACAACGCGCTCGTTTATGGAGATACTTTCCGATCCAGGCACTACCCTGCTATGAGAAAGGGCATAGGGCCCCTTACTTCCGTCGCCCGGTATTACCTCGGCCTCGAGCAGGCTTTTCTTGTAGTTGTACGATACCTTCAGGGGGTCGTTGGTGGTGGGGATTATCCTGCCCAATAGCGTCAGACTGCCTTCTTCGTATTTGATCAGGTAATCTTCATTCTTCTTCAAAACCCTGTCTCGGTAGGTAACTATTTCAGAAAACGGTACAATGGGCACAAAATCCAGCCGGTACCGGCCTTTTAGTTCTTCTGCCATACGTTCCTCATCAATGAACGGAGTGTCGATTACCTCCGCCTCACCGGTCGATACCGCCTCTGCAGTGGACATTTCGGGAGGAGCTTCAGGTAAACCATACACCAGCATATCATCGGTTATCATCTGGGAAGGGAACACCTCTTCGATCTGCTCTATGACCGGCTCCGGCTTGGGTTGTTCCTGCCTGAAGGTCGATGGGTCAAAGGTCATTCTGCCCTGAAAACCCATAAAATCCTTCTTGGAAAGCGCGGGGAAGAAAAGGTCGATCACGTTGGTATATTCATAGCTGTAGGAAAACTGGTCCTGATCGGTCAGGATACGGTTAAAGGTTACCTTGCCTTCGAAATAGTCTATGATATAGTCGGTCCCTCGGATCTGAGGGATATTATTAACTTCGATCTTTTCAGACCCTTCCACAATTGAGCCGTGCCCCAGGCTGTAAGGGCCTTTTATGTTTGTGCCGTACTGGGAAGTGAAGCTTTGAATCTGGCTCTTTAACTTTGACGAAGGGACCAATACCAGGTCATAATCGTCCCCTTTTGATGTTACCACCACGCCGTTCAAGAACTTCGTGGACGAAGCAAATTCATTTCCCGAAAAAGTCGTATTCACGTCACCAAAGGTCAGTTCATGCTTTTTGTCGTAGGAGACCTTTACATCATATTTATCCGGTATTTCCGGCTGTTGTTCGATATCATAACTGACAGCCAGCTTTTCCGTTAATAGCGCCATTATCTGCAATTGCAGTCTTTCCTGCCAGGGCCCGCCAGACGCGCCGGGGTAATATCCGCCCAGATGTGTCAGTCCAAGGAAATAGTTGGCCTCGGGTTGGACATCGGGTTTGGAATACTCCCATTTCTTATAGCCAGAGACATCTATTTTGGGATAGGTTTCAGCAAGAGTGGCCGATGCCCCCAGGAGCATAAGCAGTAGAAGCACACAGATGTGAAATGTTTTCAGCTTCATTAAGTACCAGCAATTATTCTTTTATCCCTCGAACTTTTTTGCGATGACCACCGCGTTGTGTCCGCCAAAGCCAAAGGATTCGGACAGCGCGATATTTACATTTTTCTTCCTGGACTGGTTGGGCGTATAGTCCAGATCACACTCTGGATCTTTATTCTCATAATTGATTGTGGGCGGGATTATGCCGTTGATAATGGTTAGTATAGTGGCAACAAACTCAACAGCGCCTGCCGCTCCCAGCAGGTGGCCGATCATGGACTTGTTAGAGCTGATGGAAAGCTTGTGGGCCTGGTCCCCAAAAACATGCTTTAACGCCATTGTCTCGAACTTGTCGTTCAACTGCGTCGAGGTGCCGTGCGCGTTTATGTAATCAATATGGTCGCCTGAAACATCCGCATCCCTTAGCGCGGCCATTATGGCCCTCACCGCACCTTCTCCTCCGGGAGCAGGCGCGGTAATATGATTGGCGTCGCCGCTCATGCCATAGCCTATTATCTCTCCGTATATTTTTGCGCCGCGCGCGTTGGCATGTTCAAGCTCTTCCAGCACTACCACACCAGAACCTTCGCCTATTACAAATCCGTCTCGGCCCGCGTCAAAAGGGCGAGAGGCTTTTTCAGGAGCATCATTATAGGAAGTGGACAGCGCCCTGGCGGCGCAAAAACTGCCGACGCCAATTGGGCAGATCGCGGCTTCGGTGCCGCCGGCCAGCATTACGTCTGCCGCCCCCCTCTGGATTATCTTGAACGAGTCACCTATTGCGTTGGTCCCGGTAGCGCAAGCCGTTACGACACAGGAGTTTGGCCCCTTTGCCCCCAGCAGGATCGAGGTAAAACCTGACGCCATATCACATATCATGTAAGGCACGGTAAAAGGGGAAAGTTTTGAAACTCCCTTTTCTCTTAACACGGAGGATTGTTCTTCCAGGAAATCGATCCCGCCGATACCGGACCCGATAATGACCCCAACCCTGTCAGGATCTGAAGAGATGTCAAATTTGGCGTCGGCGACAGCCAGCTTGGAAGCCGCAACGGCAAATTGTATGAACCGCGGCAATCTGCGGGCTTCCTTCTTGTCCAAATATTGGCAAGGGTCGAAATCCTTCACCTGACCCGCTATTTTGCTGGGATAAGTAGAAACATCAAACGCCTCGATACGGCTTATGCCGCTTTTCCCCGCGCAAAGATTATCAAAAAATTTGTCCCATCCTATGCCAAGGGGAGAAACTATCCCCATACCAGTCACAACTACTCGCTTTGACATAAATGCCTACATTGCCTCCTCGGCTTCTTTTGCAAGTTCTTTGACTATCTCCGCGGCAGGCCTTATTCGCCTGTCCTTGATCTTCCAGACATTTTCTCCGGAGAACACCACGCCGTTCTCTAGGTCGCCCATTTGCGAATTGATCAGCGCCTGAATGATACAGTATTCTAGTGAACATCGTTTCAGACAAAAATCACACCCAACAGGCGGTGGAGCAGTCTTGTTCAATATCTTTTCCACGAAGGGGGTCTTAAGCGCCCTGCCTGGCATGCCGACAGGGGAAGAGATCAAAACAACATCGTCCTTTGTGGCCTTCTGGTACATTTCTTTGTAGGCCGGGGCGGCATTGCATTCGGGGGTAAGCACAAAACGGGTAGCTATCTGCACTCCATTGGCTCCCAGCTTTAGCATTTGCGCTATCTGCTTGCCGTCGGTGATCCCTCCGGCCGCAATGACGGGAAAATCTTCACCGACCGCCTTTCGTACTTCTGGCAAAATATCCCATATGGACCTGTCGGTCCCCAGATGCCCGCCGGCCTCTTTCCCTTCCACTATCACTCCCACCGCTCCGCAGCTCTTGGCTGTCCTGGCCAGCCGGGCAGAAGAAACTATTGCCATGATGGGAACTTTTGACTCCTGGCCTATCTTAAAGATATCGCGGGAAAACCCTGCTCCGGTAACGATAAGGTCTATCTTTTCCCGTATCGCGGTTTGGACCAGTCCCAAAAATTCCCTGGCAGCATACATAATGTTGACAGCAACTATGCCCGATTTGGCAATTTCTCGGGCCTTTTGTATCTCGGACCTCAGCTCTTCAAAAGCCAGCCCGGAGGCCCCTATTGTTCCGATCCCCCCGGCGGCCGCGACACTGCCGGCCAGAGTACCGGTGGATATCCTTATGGCCATACCCCCCTGCACAATAGGAATCGGTGCGACCAAATCGCCAATTCTTAATTCAGGTAACTTCATTAAAAACCCTATTTCTTTGCGTGCTCCATTACATAGCTAATGGTGTTGCCCACGGTTTTGATCTTTTCAGCTTCCTCGTCAGGTATCTCCATGCTAAAAGCTTCTTCAAGCGCCATGACCAGTTCCACGGTGTCAAGTGAATCAGCGCCCAGGTCATCGACATATGAAGCTTCTCTGGTGATCTCGGCTTCCCCAACTCCCAGCTGTTCCGCAACTACCTTCTTTATTTCCTCAAATACTTTTGCTTCGTCCATCGTTTCACCTCCTCACTTATTATGTGTTCATCAACATTCCGCCGTTAACATTTATCACCTGGCCGGTAATATAGTCCGACATTGGTCCGGCCAAGAACAACACCGCGTTCGCGACATCCTCGGGCTGGCCCAACCTGCCCTGAGGGATTATCCCCATCAGCTTTTCCCTGGCGTCCTGGGGAAGCTTTTTGGTCATTTCCGTATCAATGAACCCGGGCGCCACGGCATTGACCATTATGTTCCTGCCGGCCAGCTCCCTGGCCAGCGTCTTGGTCATACCAATAACCCCCGCCTTGGACGCCGAATAGTTAAGTTGTCCGGCATTGCCCATCTCTCCCACAATGGAAGCGATGTTGACTATTTTACCTGAACGCTGCTTCATCATCAAGGGAACAATGGCTTTAGAGCAATTGAACACTCCCTTGAGGTTGACATTTATTACCGCGTCCCACTCTTCCGGCTTCATCCTTATGAGCAGCGAATCCTTTGTTATTCCGGCATTATTGACGAAAATGTCTATTTTCCCCAGCTCGGAAACCGCCGCTCTCACCGATTCCTCCACCTCGCACAGCTCTGCCACATTGGTCCTCACAGCCACGGCCTTTACCCCAAGTTTTTTAATTTCATCCGCGGTAGCGCCGGCCAGTTCAATATTAATGTCGGAAACAACAATGTTAGCGCCCTCTTTTGCCAGACCCATGGCAATGGCCCTGCCAATGCCTTGAGCCGCGCCGGTAACAAAAGCGTTCTTGTCCTTTAGCATCATGATAATTCCTCCCAGCTTTTAACCTCTACGTCCTTGTTGATCTTTTTGATAAGTCCGCAAAGCACTTTGCCCGGACCAACTTCCACAAAAGAAGTGACTCCCAGGCTTATCATCTTTAGTATCGAATCTTCCCATTTGACCGACCCGCTGACCTGATCGATCAAATTCTGTTTAATGGCCCCGGCATCTGTTTCTATCTCCGCGTTAACATTGGCCACCACCGGTATTTTAGCATTATCTATCTTGATCCTGCCAAGTTCAAGGGCAAGCTTTTCCTGGGCAGGCTTCATAAGGAAGCAATGAAAGGGCGCGCTGACAGGAAGAGGTATTATTTTTTTTGCCCCGGCCGCCTTAAGCGGCTCGGCAATATTATCGACAGCTTCTTTTATGCCGGATATGACGATCTGTCCGGGAGAGTTGAAGTTGGCGGCTTCAACCCCGGCCTCATCGCTCAATATCTCAATTATCTTTTCCCTGTCCCCTCCAATGACCGCGGCCATTGCCCCTTTACCGACAGGAACAGCCTCCTGCATGTATTTGCCTCTCAGGTGGACAGTCTTCACGGCATCCTCAAAGGAAATTGACCCGGCCGCTACCAGCGCCGAGTATTCACCCAGGCTGTGTCCGGCCATTACATCTACTGTCAACTGTCTACTGCCAACCGTCAACTGTCTATACGCGGCCACGCTAACAGTAAGGATGGCCGGTTGGGTTATTTCGGTCCTCTTTAACTCTTCCTCGGGCCCTTCCATACAAAGCTTTAGCAGATCAAAGCCTAAAACTTCTGAAGCCTTTTCCAAAAGGCCATCAGCATAACCCTTACCCATGCCTATCGTTTGCGATCCCTGTCCGGGAAAAACAAAAGCCGTTTTAGCCATCACTTATCCTCGTAATTCTTTTATTTTTCTGGTAAAGGCCGGAACGATCTCAAAAAGGTCTCCCACAATTCCATAGGTGGCCACTTTAAAGATCGGAGCATCCGGGTCCTTGTTAATTGCAACAATTATATCGGAAGACTGCATGCCAACCAAATGCTGTATTTTGCCTGATATGCCGCAGGCAACATACAGCTTCGGTGAAACGGTCTTGCCAGTCTGTCCGACCTGATGGTGGGCGGATATCCATCCCGCGTCAACTGTAGCTCGCGACGCCCCAACGGCGCCGCCCAGCGCTTCCGCCAGGTCCTCGACCAGCTTAAAATGTTTTGGATCCGCGATTCCGCGGCCGCCGGAAACGATTATCTCTGCTTCCTGCAAGTTGACGGTGATCGATTCGTCCTCGATCATCCCCACTATCTTCACTAAAAGATCCTTCTCGTTGATCGTTGGCTTAAATCTAATGACCTCGGACAGGTGTCCCGGCGGGACATCTCTATTGATCTTCTTAAAAACTTTGGGCCTGACGGTCGCCATTTGCGGCCGGTGGTTGGGAGTAATGATGGTCGCCATGATATTGCCGCCAAAGGCCGGGCGAGTCTGCTGAAGGATCTTTTTCTCAGGGTCTATCGAAAGCCCGGTGCAATCCGCGGTAAGGCCGGCATTTACCCTGATGGCCAGCCTGGCAGCCAGGTCTCTGCCCATGGTGCTGGCGCCAATAAGGAATATTTCCGGCTTGTATTTGCTCATCAGTTCACTGACGGCCCGGGTGTAAGGCGCGGTACGGTAATCCTTTAGCTCAGGATGGGTCACCAGATATACCCGGTCGGCGCCGTAAGAAAATACCTGAGCGGCCTCGGATTCGATATTGTCGTCTCCGACGAGTACGGCAGCCACCTGGCATTTAAGGTCTTCCGCCAGTTTTCTGGCCTCGGTAAGCAATTCAAAAGCCACAGATTGCACTTTGCCGCCGCGCTGTTCGGCAAAGATCCATATGTCCTTATAAGCCGAAAGATCGGCGGCCGGTTCAGCAGCCGCTTCCTTTTTAAGCTCGATCGCCTCGAACTTGCACACAGGCACGCAGGCGCCGCAAAGGGTGCACGTGTCAAGGTCAATAACGGCCTTCCGGTCCTTCATGCCAATGGCCGCGAAAGGACAGGCCTTGACACACAAGGTACAGCCTACACACTTATCGTTTATTATCCTGATACCCATTAAATTACTTTTAGTTCCCTTAACTTGCCAGCCAGCGCCGAGGCTATCTCATCGGCTGATCCGGACAGCATTTCGCCTCCGCCTTTGGCGGGCGGCGTGAATATCTTGACCACCCTGGTCGGTGACCCGTTCAGCCCGACTTTTATAGGGTCCGCCCCTATGTCTGCCGCGCTCTTTGTCGTTATTTCGGCTTTTTTGGCCTTCATCATGCCTTTTAGCGACGGCATGCGCGGCTCGTTGATCTGTTTTACCACGGTAACCATTGCCGGCAACGGGGCCTCCACAACTTCGTTTTGCTCTTCCAGCAATCTTTCGATCCTGGCCCTGCCCTCGGATATCTCAATTTTCACTGCAAAGGTCACCTGAGGAATTTCCAGCCATTCGGCAATGCCGGGCCCTACCTGAGCGGTATCGCCGTCAATAGCCTGTTTGCCGCATATGATCAGATCGTATTTACCCAGCGACTTGATGGCTTGCGCCAGAGTGTACGAGGTGGCCCAGGTGTCCGATCCAGCAAAAGCACGGTCGGAAATAAGCTGAACATCATCAACCCCCATGGCAACAGCCTTACGAAGGGCCTCTGTGGCTTGCGGCGGCCCCATGGTTATAACAGTAACCTTGCCGCCATGAGCTTCGCGCAATTTGAGCGCCGCTTCAATGGCATTTTCATCAAAGGGGTTTATTATGGAAGGGACACCTTCCCTGATGAGAGTGTTAGTCTCCGGGTTGATCTTTACTTCCGTCGTATCGGGGACCTGCTTTATACAAACTACGATATCCATTACTTATTCTTGGCCGATTCCTTGATAAGGGCCAACCCTATCTGGTTGCGCTGTATTTGGTTGGTGCCTTCGTATATTTGCGTGATCTTGGCATCTCTCATCATTTTTTCGACCGGGTATTCTTTCATATATCCATAGCCGCCCAGTATTTGAACAGCATCGGTGGTCACTTTCATGGCAGTATCAGACGCCATAAGCTTGCACATGGAAGACTCTTTGGTAAAGTCTTTCGCGCCCGAATCGACATGCCTTGCGGTTGCCAGCACCAGCGCGCGCGACGCCTCAACCTGAGTGGCCATATCGGCCAGCATATGCTGGATCGCCTGGAAAGAGATGATGCTCTTGCCGAACTGCACCCTTTCCTTTGCGTACTTTAGCGCTTCGTCCAGCGCGCCCTGGGCAATCCCTACCGCCTGGGCGCCAATACCCGGCCTGGTCATATCGAGCGTGCGCATGGCCACGATAAAGCCCATGCCTTCTTTGCCAAGTATGTTCTCTTTGGGCACCTTGCAATCCTGGAACACCAGCTCGCGAGTGGCCGAACAGCGAATGCCCATCTTGTTCTCTTTTTTTCCAAAGGTAAAGCCCGGCATTCCTTTTTCCATTATAAAGGCAGTGGCTCCACGGCTTCCTTTTTTCTTGTCCGTCATGGCGATAACGACATATGTGTCTGCCTCGCCGCCATTGGTGATCCACTGTTTTGTGCCATTGACCACATAATGGTCGCCCTTCAATTCGGCTGTGGTCTCCTGTGCCGCCGCGTCAGACCCCGCGTTTGCCTCGGTCAGGCCGAAAGCGGCCAGTTTTTCACCTTTGGCGATCGGCGGTATATATTTCATCTTTTGTTCTTCCGAACCAAAAAGCAGTATTGGCGTACAGCCAAGCGCGGACGCGGCGAACGTAACGCCAACACCACCGCAAATACGGCTGATCTCTTCGACGGCCAGGCAGAATTCCAGCACCCCTCCGCCAAATCCGCTGTATTTTTCCGGCAAATAAAGCCCGCACATATCGGATTCCGCAAAAACCTTCATTATTTCGTGCGGAAACTCACCTGTCTCGTCCAGCTTTTCCCTGACCGGCAAAACCTTTTCAAGGGAGATCTTTCTCGCCAGGTCCTTTACCATTTGCTGTTCTTCCGTTAATAAATAATTCAACACTTTACTTCACCACCTAATAAGATTTGCGCCATACGTCAAGCCGGCCCCGAACCCCGCCAGGACAACAACATCCCCTTCTTTTATTTTACCGTCGGAGAATGCTTCATCGAGCGCTAGAGGTACCGAAGCGGCAGACGTATTACCATATTTTTGTAGATTAACATAGACTTTCGATTCTGGCAAGTTAAATTTCTTCACGACATGATTGATGATCCTGATGTTGGCCTGGTGCGGTATTAACAGGTCAATATTATTGAGAGTCATACCGGCCTTTTTTACCACTTCCGTTACCGAATGCTCCAGGGCCCAGACCGCGAACTTAAAGACCTCTTTCCCGTTCATGGTAATGAAGCGGCCATTTTTTTCTTCAGGATCCCTGGACCCACCCCCCGGCATAATCAAATGCTTGCCGCCCTCGCCTTTGGCGCCCAGAACACTCGCCAGAATGCCGCGGTCACGCTCTTCGGTCGAGGTAAGCATCACCGCGCCTGCCCCATCCCCAAAAAGCACACAGGTGCCGCGGTCTTTCCAGTCCAGGTACTTGGTAAGGGTGTCAGCTCCCACCACTAGAATATTCTTGTACGAGCCGCTCTCGACATAGGCCGCGGCAGTGGACAGGGCAAAATTGAAGCCGGAACAGGCGGCAGAAACGTCAAAGGCGGCCGCGTTGGGCGTCTTAAGATGGTCCTGGAGCATGGTTGAAACAGAGGGAAAAAGTGTGTCCGGAGTGGTAGTGCCTACTATTATAAGGTCCAGCTTCTCCGGATCGATCTTTGACCGTTCAAGGGCTTTTTGGGCGGCGACCTTGGCCAGGTCAAAGGTCGAGGTATTCTCGTCGGACAGTCGGCGCTCTTCTATGCCCGTCCTGGTCCTTATCCATTCGTCGTTGGTGTCCACGAACTTGGAAAGGTCCTGGTTCGTGACTACTTTCGGCGGAACATGTGATCCCAACCCAATGATCTTAGCTCGCATTTATTTCGTTTCAACTTTCTTGATACAGTCTACCAGATTTTCTTTTACAGACTCTTCGGCAACACGGATAGCATTCATTATAGCACGAGCCTTGGACCGGCCGTGCGCTTTAACGCATACCCCGTTGATGCCCAAAAGCTGGGCGCCGCCGTATTCATCGTAATTGATCTTCTTTTTGAGCCTTTTTAGCGACGGCAGCAGGAATACCGCGCCGATCTTGGCGGTGAAGCTTTTGGATATTTCTACTTTCAGGATGCTCATTATGAAGCTGGCAATGCTTTCGG
>JAHJBW010000227.1 GCA_018813405.1 Candidatus Margulisiibacteriota bacterium
CAACAGTCACTCTTAAACGATAAGGAGCGTCAAATGCCAGATTAAGAGACGCTTGCTTTCCCAGCAGAATATTTACAAAACCGTCGGCAGGGACCAAATAATCAGTATATTTCTCTGACCAGAGTATAGCGCCTTTGCTGTCAATAATGTCAAATGTAAGCGTGGTCTTTTGGTTGCTCCGCCCGTCGATCTTGGCTTGAAAACTAATAAATTCGGGTATCGCCGCGAATACAGGCAAGGCGACCGCCGCTATCAACAATACAGCCAGAATATACTTTTTCATCGATTTTCCTCCACATAAATCTTTAACATTTGACTTCGTCAGTAGGTTTCCCAATTCAACAGATCATTATTAATAAGGTCCTGGACATATTTAGTGCGATATAGCATTTCAACCGCTTCCGCGCGAGTTAGCTTCCTGTTAGGATCGAACATCTTATTCTCAAGGTATTTTAATATCCCGGCCTTGCTGGCGCCAGAAATTATCCTGGCGGCCCAGTGTGAATCATCAATGTCAGGGAATTGGTCCATATAAGGTATTTCAGGTACTCCTGTAAATCTTGCTATCATGGCCAGACCTTCCGCGCGGGTAATGTTGGCTTTTGGCCTGAAGGTTTTGTCCGGATATCCTTTTACCACGCCCAGGCGAGCGCACCTTATAATGTAGGGAGCCGCCCAATGTTTGATAGTCACATCTTTGAACAAGCTTGAACGGGCTTCCCCGCTCAGATTGAGCGTCCTTGAAAGCACCGCGGCAAGCTCGGCACGAGTAATGTTGCCATCGGGCTTAAAGGTGCCGTCGGGATAGCCGGTAATTATACCCAGGGTCCCGATATAGCTTATCTGGTCAGATGCCCAGAAGTTAGACGGCACATCAGGGAAGGTAAGCAGGCGGCACTGCCTGACATAGTCTGTCTCAAGCAGGTTCTTTCGCACGTCAAATGCTTCGGCAGTGGTCTTGTTCTTGGCAATGTCCAGCATGACGGTCTTTTCAAAAGAGCCGTCTTTCTTGAGCGGGACAAACGCGTTATTAATGGCAACATATCTTACAAGAATATCGGTTTCACCTTTAAAGAGCTGTTCTGCTTCTCTTGTAATAGTAGCGTCTTTGGGCTGTAGTATCGTCATGTAATTGGGAGCCGCATGTTCCCATGGTATGCCATAGGTAAGGGAAAAGAACGAGTTGGTTATGCCAGGCGCGCCGGCAAACTCATGATAGCCGTAATCAAATCTAAAGTCCCTGTAGGCCAGGCTTACGCCAGCGGTCAGATTGCTTACCGTGGTAATGCTCCCACTCTCGTCTTCCGTCGCGTCCTGGTCAAGGCCGGCCCTGATAGTGATAAGGTTAAGGGGTGTCCACTCAACTCCCATATGATATATATATGGATAGCTGGCCCGGGTAGGGTAGGTGTCAAGATCAAAGAGCAGGGTGACCTTTTGGTCCATGAACTGGAAGAACGACCTTCCCTTGTCTCCCAGTACATTGAAAGCGCCGCCTGCCTGCATTTGCATGGGGAAGCTTTCATCATGCCCGCTGCCGTATGATAATTTGCCGCCCACAGAGGCGGGAAGGGTGTTTTCCAGAACAAATCCAAAGGACATGATATCGTTTAAAATGTATTTAAGGCCCAGGTCCAATTCGTAGCCGGACCCGTCCGCTCCGCTGATGCTGGCCCCGGAAACGCCGGTAGAAAAGAACTTTAAATTAGTGCCGAACTCAAAATTGTTAAGGAACCCAAAGCGCTTGAGGGCGTTCACATAGGGCAGTTCCATCAGCTTTGCCATGCGGTTGGCGTACGAGACAACAAAGACGTTGTTGAAATAGCTCATGGGCGTCAAGGAATAATTGAATTCGTAAATGGGGTCGGGAGTGTCCTCGGTCCCGGAGACCACCTGGCTGGCAAATGCGTTGCCGATGGAAGACCCCGCGAAGGCAATGCCCACCTGACCGAAATTGGTGGGATAAACGCCGGAAAGCGTGACATAGTTGAACTCTTCAAGTATCTTGCCTGTCATTGATGTAACCTGCCAGCGGGAAATATCGGCCAGGCCGGCAGGGTTCATGAAAATGGCGTTAACGTCGTCGGAAAGCCCAATGAAAGCTTTACCCATGCCCAACACCCTGGCTCCCTGAGAGATGCGCGTAGGGTCGGGCGCAACGGTTGTCGCACTACATATCGTACCTGCCAGGACCAGCAGTAAACAACAGTAGAGAACTTTTTTCATTTTGTTCAATTTATCCTATCTTTTTGTTTTTGTCAAACGAAAAATGAATATCAGTTAAAAACAGACATGATCCCTGTATCAATGACCCTGGTACCGCTCTTGATCACCATAAGCTTGTTGCCGTTGGCAAACCGGCGCAATCTGGCGGCGGGAAACAATAGTTTGTTCCTGCCCACTTTTAAGGTGCGTGTGATCGTGATCGGTTCCATCGCGATATTATAAGTTGTGATCGTGATCGGTATTTCTGTGCCTCCGTCATTTTCTACCATAAAAGGCAGGTCTCCGTCGCCGTTGCGCCAGTACCTTCCATTGCGGTAGCCAAATATCACGCGCCGCCTTAAGGCCCTTGCAACGGCAGTGGCGCTGGGGACCTTGATGAATGCGGTGTAAAGAGAGGGTGATTTGGAAATGTTCTGGCCGTACAGGATGATCCTGGACAGTCCGGCAGGAATATCTTCCTGGAATTTATAGGAGATGTATCCTTTTGTGGTAATGGTCGTTCCACCCGCTGACGCGGTTTCCTGAGTTACCCAACTGCTAACAGGAATATCTATATAGGTCGTGTCGGCTGATATCGCGGTGCCAACAGGTATAATGAACAATTTAAAAAGAGTTATATCTATTCCGGCAGTGTCTTCCACTGTAGCCAGCAGGGTTGGCTTTCTTGTCAGAATGAACCTGTTGTCCTCACTGTTCCAGGTTGCCTGATATATCCTTCCGTCAAAGCCCACGTCTGAAAATGTCGGCCCGCCGGTATTGACAACAACTTCCACCGCGTTTGACTTTGCGGCGACCCCGCCGTCGGGGTTGGTTACCGAGACGGTTTTTAATCCTGTGGCGGCATCTGAAGCAACATGCAGGGCCACATGAAGCTTGGTTTCGCTCACGCGAAGGACCCTGAGCACGGTAATGCCGTCCCCGAAGCTGATAAGGTCGCGGGTAAATCCTGTCCCAAAGCCGGTGCCTTCAACAGTGACAGGGTTGGTGGCCAGTGTCGCGGTATAGCCCCGTTCCAGGACGGTTTGTCCCAGGCTGGTGATGGTTGGCAGGGCAGAAATAGTTAAGGCTTCAGAAGTAACTATTCCTACGTCCCAGTTTTGCACGGTGACCTCCCTGGATCCGGTGGCCGCGCTGGAAGCAACTGTTACATTAAGCCTGATCTGTGTGGGATTTTCCCAGACCGTCTCATTTACAGTAATGCCCGTTCCCGCGATGGAGACTGTGGGATTTTTCAGGAATATCCCGCCTTTTATCAATATGTCCCCGCTAAATCCTACCGGAACAGACGATTGCGAGGGTCTTTCCCTTTGAACAATGGCGGTAATGGCAGGATCGACCACCCGTTTCAGCAGAATGCCGGAGCTTGAAGCTCCGCCAACGAACCAGCCGTTTTCGTCGTCCGAAAAATCGCCGTCGTTTATTCGAGAGCTGGCCACGGAAGAGGACCAGGCCTCGGTTACGGTCGAACCCGCGTCGCTTATGTCCGAGATAGAAGCGACAGCGCTGGTGTTTTTGCCCCACAACTGGCCGGTAGTGTTATCCTTTAATCTCACGCCGTTGTATTCGACATTGGCGCTGGTGCTGGTGTTTACCGCGGTCCAGGTGGTGCCGCCATCGGAGGTGGTCTGTAAAGAGGCTTTGCCTCCGCCGTAGTTTGTTACCCAGGAGCGGTACCTGCCGCGGGTCGTGAGCCCCTGGACATCCCCGCTTGTATCTGACAGCGTTTGTGTTGACCAGTTACTGCCGCCGTCGCTGGTCTTGGAAATGTATCCGCTGTCGCCAACGACCCATCCGACGGAAGTATTGGCCCACCTCATTTTCCTGCAGCCGGTGGTAATAGAGGAAACCCCTTCCCAGTTGGCGCCGCCATCGGTGGACTTATACAGCCCGGGCCGGCCAACGGCATAGTTTTTATTGGTTACGAAGATCGTGTTTGAGTCCCTGACCCTGACATTCCTTATATCCCCGCTTACCAGCGTCCTGGCCACAGACCACGTTGTGCCCCCATCCGTGGTCTTGAATATCCTTGAAAGGGTCGTTTGATATTTTCCTACAATAAAGCCGACCTTGTCGTTAACAAAGCGAACACTGTAGAGCCGCCAGTTGGCCGCGTCGGAAAAACCCAGATCGACATAAGTGAAATTTTGCCCGTCGGTCGATCTTGCCACAGTGCCGCCGTCCCCGACTATCCAGATGTTCGAAGAGTCAATGACATGCACGTCCTCTATTTCTTTGTTCTGCATTTCTGTGGGGAGGGTTAGTTCTGTATAGCGTGTTCCGGCAAAGCAAAACCCCGATGCGATAAGTAAAATAAAAAAACACAACGACAAACGTTTCATTGTTTTCCCCCGATGAAATTTTATTATATAATTTATCTTATTCTGACCAAAAGTCAAGCGGATTGTTTTTCTTTGTGATATAATATTCTCAAACACCCATTATTAAGGAGGGTATTTATGAAAAAGCTTTTTGGTTGCATGATGATCGTTTCTTTTGTGCTGGGGCTGGCCGTTGTTTCCCGTGCCGACTGGATCGACGAGAAAAGGGAAAAGCTGACACGCGAGCTGGTAGAACTGGAGCGCCTTGAGGCCAAGGCCGATGCCAGGCAAAAAGCTGTCATGAGAAAGAAGATCGCTGTAATGAAGGCCAGGATAGCAAAGTTCAATTCCGAGTATCCTGCCGCGGCGGCCGCTCCTGCCAGGCCCATGGCTCCTGCCGCTGCTGTGCCGCCCAGCGCCGCTCCCAAAGCCATCAAGGTGGAGGCTGTGAAAGAGAAAAGGGCTATTGCCCAGGCGAAGAGAAGGGGAATGGAGATCGGTGTTTCAGCCGGTCTTATAGCTTCCATGCCGGGGGCCTTCCTTGAAATGCAAAACAATTTCCCGTTCGGTGAGCTGAAGTATGGTGTTGGTTATGCCCAGGGTGATGATTCCGAAGGCACCACCAGAAAACACGCGCTGGTATTTTTGAGCATGGCCAGGCGCTTTACTCCGGCCAATTTCCAGGGTGTCAGGCCATATTGGGCCATTGGTTTGAATTATAACGCTTATACTTCCGGACAAAAATCCGGCTCTCTCGGGTATCAGGCCAACCTTGGGTTTGAAAGCGATCTTTCTCCGACCAGCGCAGTTTATCTTGATCTGGGCTACGGTGTGGTCAGGACAGGGTTCAGCCCTGATTTCAATGGCGTGAACGCGCAGATCGGTTATCGAGCGATACTGTAAAATAAATTATGTCTGCTAAAAAATATAATGTATGTGTATTAGGCGCCACCGGCATGGTAGGCGGGGTCATGATGAAGGTGCTGGAGGAAAGGGATTTTCCTATCGACAAATTCCTTCCTCTGGCATCCTCGCGCACGGCCGGGCAAAAAGTAACCTTTAAAGGCAAAGAGTACGAGGTCATTGAGGCCGCGCCCGATGTGTTCGAAGGCATGCGGATCGGCCTCTTCTCGGCCGGGGCAAAGGTTTCCGCGGTCTTTGCGCCCGAAGCGGCCAAAAGAAAGTGCGTGGTCATAGACAATACCAGCCATTTCCGCATGGAGCCGGATATCCCCCTGGTGGTGCCGGAAGTGAACGGACACGCGCTAAAGAAGAACAACGGCATTATTGCCAATCCCAACTGCTCTACGGCCCAGCTTCTCATGGCGCTAAAGCCCATATATGACGAGGTTGGCATTGAAAGGCTGGTTATCTCTACCTATCAATCCACCAGCGGGTGGGGCAAGGAAGCAGTGGCTGAAATGTACGAGCAGACCGCGGCTTTGCTCAAGGACCCCGGGGTTAAGATCGAGCCCAAATACATCTTCAAGCAGATAGCGTTCAATGTTGTGCCGCAGATAGATTCTTTCATGGACAACGGCTATACCAAGGAAGAGATGAAGATGGTCAACGAGACCAGGAAGATACTGGAGGACGATTCTATCAGGGTGACGGCTACTACGGTAAGAGTGCCCGTGGCCATAGGGCATTCAGAATCAGTGAACATAAAAACGCGGAAAAAGATATCTGTCGCGCGGGTAAGAGAACTGTTATCAAAATTCCCGACGGTCAAGGTGGTCGACGATCCCGCGAAAGGCCAGTACCCGACCCCCATCGACTGTGTGGGCAGGGACGAAACGCTGGTCGGGCGCATAAGAGAAGATATTTCTCAGGAAAATGGCCTGGAGATGTGGATAGTTTCGGATAATTTAAGGCGCGGCGCGGCTTTGAACGCGGTTCTTATCGCGGAAAAGATGATAAATGAAGGGCTTCTTTAAGCGCGTACTGTCCAGCTGTTTCGACATGGGGTCTTATCTGGACATTGTCGAACAACCTTTTTCCGCGACCCTTGGATATTTAACATTATTGGTACTGCTGGCCTCGCTGTTATTTTCTATTATGGTTGGGCCGGCGGCTATACAGGCCATAAACGAACTTGGGCCATGGGTGCGAAAGAACATTCCGGAGATACATCTGAAGGACGGCAAGATATCTTCTCCCGTAAAACAGCCCCATACAATGTCAACTGGCTCATTCTATGCTGTCATTGATACGACCGGCAGGATCACAAATATTCCCGATGACGCGAAGAACGGGATATTGTTAGGCGGCGATCGGGTAACGACAAAAAATAGTAATGAGATCAAAACATATCTTTTAAAAGATTTCCCGGACTTTTCAATTAACTCTTCCATGCTGGCATCTTTTTTTAGTGTGCTCAAATGGCTCGCGTTCCCGTGTATCTTTTTGCTTACATTCCTCATAAGCTGGCTGGCCAAAATGTTCCAGATAATTGTTTTCTCATTGCTGGCCCTGGCCTTTGAGGCCCTGGCGAAAAAAAAGCTAGGTTTTACTCGCATCCTTAATCTGGCAGGCCACGCGCTTACTTTGCCGATACTGCTGTCGCTTTTTGTCACGCTCTTCAATATTGCTATCCCCCAGATATTCTATTACTATCTTGTTTTCATCTTTATTTTTGTATGGACCGTCAACCTGTGCCGGGCGCAAAAAGGCCATGGATAACGATACAGGCGCGCAAAAGCGATATTACGAGGGCTTGCTTCTTGAGCACGGAGACCACTTCCTTTCGCTTGACTGGAAAGACCCCAACAACCAAAAGCTAAGGTTCAGGATATTTGAGGAGCTGATCAGGACCATTCCCATGAAGAAGTTTTCCGTGCTTGACGTTGGCTGTGGTTTTGGCGATCTTTACGGCCATCTGAACAGGGCAGGGTTACGGTTTGATTACACGGGGGTGGATATTTCCGAGAAACTGCTTGAGGTCGCGGCAAAGAAATATCCAAAAGCAATGTTTGAGGCAAGGGATATCCTGACAGATAAGAAGAACGACCGCTATGACTTTGTTTTTTGTTCGGGGCTTTTTAACATACGCTTCAGGGAAGAGCCCGACCACATGGAATTTGTAAGAAGCATGCTGCTTAGAATGCGCGATATATCTAAAAAGGCGGTTGGCGCCAATTTTCTTTCCGTTTCAGCCGTGCCGTATGTCGCGGAAGACGACCTCAACAAGAACCAGTACTATTATTTCAGGCCCGAGGACATCCTTTCTTTTTGTAATTTTATTTCCTGCAGATATTTATTGCGGCACGACTACAGCTCTTTTGATTTTTCGGTTTATTTGTTTAAATAAATAGTGTATATTATGCTTGATGTGAACTATTAAATATCTTTCAGGAGGTCCTTATGAAAAGAATAATGGTTTTGTTGCTTGGCATATTATTTTGTGTCACCGCGGCCATGGCTGAAATACCGGAACTAATCAGTTTTCAAGCAAAAATAGAGGGACGCAGCAATCAAAAAACCACTTTGGTCTTTGATATTGTTGATTCCAGGGGGACAGTACTCTGGACGGAAACATATGCCGATTATTTGATCCCTACCGATGGCTTTGTGAACATATTGCTTGGAAAGCAAACGCCTATCAGCCTTGCTTTTGACAGGCCATATTCGCTCAGGATCACCGTGGACAATGTTCCCATGTTCCCAAATCAAGAATTGACCACCGCTCCCTATGCCTTCACTTCCAAGAACCTTGAAGGCGGCATTGTGGACGCCGCAACTTCCGCGTCGGGCGCTTCTTTTCCCGCCGACGTCGCCTCGGCCGTTAAAGGCGCTTCAAGCGCTGCTACTGGCTACAATGCGGGAGTTCTTGGGACGGCTTCAAGCACCGATCACGGGTCAGGGATCACCGGTGTGGCTCCTTTTATGGGGGTTGTAGGACTGCAAGTCGGTGATGCTACTGGAGATGATAAAGCCGATGCTGCGGGTGTGGCTGGACGGGCGTTGGGGTCTGCTTTTGGCGTGTTTGGCAACAAGCCGGCAGAGGCCACAGATGCCAAAGCCGCTGTCTACGGATTGAACGAGGCAAAACTCCCCCTGGCAATATCCCAAAATCCGGGCGTTAAGGGTGAAAGTGTTTATGGTTATGGTGTTGTAGGTGTTGGCGGGCGCGGGGCGGCTTTGTTTGCGGGTGATGTGAACATTAGCGGCAATATAAATCTAACTGGCGGCCAGCTGTTTGTTGATGGGAATACAATCAGCGGGGTTAGCGCTCCCCTCGATCTACAGGGCAGACAGGTTACTGCCGATCCTTTTGCCCCGGGATTTGTTATAAAAGGACAGAATGATTCTGAAGGTAATGTTGGCGACCTAAAATACGGTGTGGGCGTTCACGGTCACAGCGAAGCTTCCAATGGCTCAGGGGTCTATGGATCGGGAAGAAATGTGGGGGTAGCCGGATATTCAAATGGAAAAGGTTCGGGAGATTATCAGGCGGGTGTTGCCGGTGTTGGGGAGAACAGCGCTTTTGCAGTAATGGGCCGCAAGTTCGCCAATGCTGCGGATGAGCGGGCGAGCGTGTATGGGCTTAATGAAAGATCGGTGGCAGGAGAGAACGCCGGTGTAAAAGGCGAAAGTCGCTCAGGTTATGGGGTGGTTGGATCGGGTGGACAGGGGGCGGCGTTATTCACTGGAGATGTTAATATTTCAAACGGAAAAGTTCTGGCAAGCGGCAAGCAGGTCAGCAATGACCCTCTTAATCCGGGACATATAATCTTTGGAGACAACCAATCCCAGGGGGTGCTCAATTCAAAGCACGGCACAGGCATTTACGGCAACAGCCAGGCTTTGAATGGTGCCGGTGTTTTTGGCAAAGGCGTGAATGTCGGTGTTTCCGGCTACAG
>JAHJBW010000228.1 GCA_018813405.1 Candidatus Margulisiibacteriota bacterium
AGTTCTTCAGTTCTTTCGTTCTTCAGTTCTTCAGTTTATTTGTTTTTATCTTTTATTTTTTGTCTTTAATTTTGCGGCCTATGCGGCTACCTCCATAGACCCTTCCCTTAAATGGTACACCATCGAGACCGATCATTTTTACATCCACTATTATACAGAAGAAGAAGCCATCGCCAAACGGCTGGCCGTTATTGCCGAAGACGTCCACAACACCATAAGCGGCATCCTAAAACACGTTTCCGACCAAAAAGTTAACATTGTGTTGATGGATACCTATGATTATACGGTTGATTTCGCGATGGTGTTCCCTGACCCCAAAATAACGATTTTCCTTACGGCCATCACTTCGAATTCGCATCCCATCCATTACGAGAACTGGCTAAAATACGTCCTGACCCATGAGTACACGCACATCATCCATCTTGATACCCGCGAAGGTCCTGCCAAGGGTTACGGCGTAGTGCTGGGCCGCGCCATCTTCCCCAACCAGTACCTTCCCTGGTTCGTCATAGAAGGCCTGGCAACCTACATGGAAACCGCCCATACTGCCGGAGGCCGCGGCAATGACGCGCGCTGGGACGCCTGGATGAGGATGGACGTGCTTGAAGACAACATGAAAAGCATCGACCAGGTGTCTGTCGCCACCACCATCAAATGGCCGGGCGGGAACGCGAAATACCTTTACGGCGTCAACTTTTTTCAATACCTGTCAACCCTTTACGGCGAAGACCTGCTCGCCAGGCTAAACCTTGAATATGCAGAATATATGTTCTCATACGGCATTGACCCGCTATTTAAAAGTGTTTATGGCGGCGGCCTGGGAGACCTGTGGCAGGAATGGATAGAAAGCATGCAGAAAAAATACCAGAAACAAAAAGAGGAAGTAGAGGCCCTGGGCTCTACCAAATTCAGGCTTTTAACGGATTCGGGCGAAGAAAAATATAATCCCGAATGGTCTACCGACGGCCAGTATATCTACTATAATTACAGCACCGTGGACGACACTTCGCAGATAAAAAGAGTAGGGGTAGAGAGGAAAGTTGAGGAAGAGATCGTCGACGGCATCATTTATGACGATGATTTTTTTATCGAGGATGATTCCATCTATTATACCAAGGGAGCGGTCTACAACAATTTTTATATTTATGAAGACCTTTATGAATATGACCTTGCAAGAAGGAAGGACAAGCGCATCTCGCACGGCTTGAGGCTTGCCGACCCCTGCCTTTCTCCAGACAAAAAGAACCTTGTCTACGCCCAGAACTACCTGGGCACGCGCTCGCTCTGGATAGACGACCTCAAGGGCGATAGGCGCGAGCTTGGCAAGGCCCTGGAAGGCGACCAGTATCTTGCCCCGGAATTTTCGCCCGACGGCAGGATGATCGCGGCCGCCAAATGGATAGCCGGCGAGAACAGGCAGGATATCTACCTGATCGATACGGAGACGGGAACGGAAGAGCCGTTGTTTGAAAGCTCCTTTTTGGAATCGAACCCGGCCTTTTCGCCCGACGGCAAATACATCGTCTTTGATTCCGACATGAGCGGGATAGTCAACCTTTATGCTTATGAGCTTGGAACAAACAAGCTCTACCAAGTATCGAACGTGCTCGGGATCGCGCAAATGCCGGCGGTCTCGCCCGACGGCTCTAAAGTCGCCTTCTCAAGCTATTCTTCAAAGGGTTATGACATCGCGGTCATTTATTTCAGGCCCGAAGAGTGGCGGGAGGTCGATATCCCGTCGCTGCCCCTTAAACAAACGCTTTTATATGATCTTGAGGATATTACCTCAAGGGAATCTGCCGCCATTAAAGAGATCCACCCGTACCGTCCTTTCTCGCACCTCATGCCGAAGTTCTGGTTCCCGTATACTTATTACGATGAGAACGGCCTGCATGCTTTGATCTATACCGCCGCGACAGATCCGGTCGGGGAGAACGTCGTAGCCTGCCAGCTCGGCTTTGATTGGGGATCGTACCGCCCGTCCTACAGCCTGACTTTAATAAATAACCACTTTTTGCCGGAAATTGTCTTAAGCGCCTCTGACGTGGCAGTCCCCTACAGCTGGGAATCGACCGAATACTGGCAAAGGCAGGTAGGCGCAGGGCTCTTCTTGAGCATCCGGCAAAATGGGGTGTTCAACTGGTATGACAACCAGGCCTTCTCGATCGGGTTTGAGGGCATCGGGTTTTCCAATATCACTTCTGTTGAATCTTACACCACAAAGCCTGACATCGGAGTCGTAAAGGGTCTTGCGCTGGCCTGGAGGTATACTTCACTCAAAAGCTACACCGCTTCTATCAGCCCTGAAGACGGCATAAACGCAAGTGCAAGGGTAGTGATGTTCAGCCCGGACCTTGGCTCGGACTATGCCTTTACCCGCTATTCGGGGGGTGTGAGCCGGTATTTCCAGATGCCC
>JAHJBW010000229.1 GCA_018813405.1 Candidatus Margulisiibacteriota bacterium
ATCTGGGCGGCGAGGGTGCCGCTATCCTGCCCGTTCCCATGATGAACGTGTTGAACGGCGGAGCGCACGCCGGTTGGTCAACCGAAATGCAGGAATACATGATAGCCCCGGTCGGCGCGAAAAATTTTGCCGAAGCCTTGAGAATGGGCGCCGAGGTTTATCACAATCTGAAGAGCATAGTCAAAGCCAAGGGTTATCCTACCACCGTAGGGGACGAAGGCGGCTTTGCCCCGCAGACAGGGTCCAACGAAGGCAACCTCAAACTAATTATGGAAGCTGTTGAAAAGGCCGGATATAAACCCGGCGTGGATATTTGCATTTGCCTTGATCCCGCTTCTTCTGAATTTTTCAAGGACGGCAAATATGACCTTAAAACCGAGGGAAAGAAATTAACCTCGGCTGAAATGGTCGACCTGTACGCCTCCTGGACCGAAAAGTATCCCATAATCTCTATTGAAGATGGTCTGGCAGAACAGGACTGGGACGGCTGGAAGATACTTACCGAAAAGCTGGGCAAAAAGATACAGCTGGTAGGGGACGACCTTTTCGTTACCAATGCGAAAATATTAAAGCAGGGCATTGACGCCAGGGTCGCCAACTCTATTTTGATCAAGGTCAACCAGATCGGCTCTTTGACCGAGACCCTCGAGACCATGGACCTGGCCAAAAGATCCGGCTATACCTGCGTGGTCTCACATCGCTCCGGAGAGACCGAGGATTCAACCATTGCCGACCTGGTTGTGGCGACCAATGCCGGGCAGATCAAGACGGGTGCTCCGGCGCGCACCGACCGTGTCTGCAAATATAACCAGCTTTTAAGGATAGAAGAAGAACTTGGGGCTAAAGCAAAATATCCTGGCCTAAAGGCTTTTGAGAAGAAATAATAAGAGAGGGGTTTAAAAATGGAAATGAACGATATCTGGGGAATAGTTGTTGGGCTTGTAGGTTTATTATACGCGCTTTACCTTTTTGTGAAGGTAGGCAAAGACGATCCCGGCAACCAGAAGATGCGGGAAATAGCTGGCATGATCCACAAAGGCGCCATGGCCTATTTAAGAAGGCAATATATTAATATAGCCATATTTATAGCGGCGCTTTTTGTGGTGATCGGCTTGTTCATCGGTTGGGGTGTTGCCGCGGCCTATGTTATTGGCGGCACTTTCTCAATGCTGGCCGGTCTAATAGGCATGTCGGCGGCGACCAAAGCCAACAGTCGAACGGCTGCCGCGGCTTCTGCCAGCAATACAGCTTCGGCATTGAGCGTTGCTTTTAACGGCGGCGCCGTAATGGGGATGGCTGTTGCCGCTCTGGGTGTTTTGGGGCTTGGCATTATCTGGATAGCTATTCCCGATCTGGTCTTAAAGGCCAAGATCATCGCGGGATTTTCCATGGGCGCCTCGTCGGTGGCGCTTTTTGCCAGGGTGGGCGGCGGTATCTATACCAAATCAGCCGATGTCGGCGCCGATCTTGTTGGCAAAGTTGAAGCCGGCATTCCTGAAGACGATCCCAGAAATCCCGCCGTTATTGCCGATAACGTTGGCGACAACGTTGGCGATGTGGCCGGCATGGGCGCAGACCTTTACGAGTCTTATGTGGGGTCGGTAGTGGCTACCATTTCTTTGGGCGTGCTAATGGCCAACCCGCTCCCCTGGATGATCACTCCCTTGCTTCTTATCGCCATGGGGACCGCGGCATCGATCCTGGGGACTTTGTCCATGAAGTTTTTCCAGAAAATGGACCCTGCCGCCGCACTGCGCAACGCTACCTATTTTTCCGGCATCCTTTATATTATTGGCGCTTATTTCCTTATCAACAGTATTTTGCCCGGTCAACTTGGGGTTTTCTGGTGCGTGCTGGCCGGTATTTTTGTCGGGGTGGCCATTGGCCTTTTTTCCGAATTTTACACCTCGGGCAAAACCGTTAAGGGCCTGGCAGACTCTTCTGCCACCGGGGCCGCTACCAATATCATTGCCGGCCTGGCTATAGGGATGAAAAGCACTGTGCTTCCTATGCTGTCTATCTGCGCGGCTATTCTTGTTTCATACTATTTTGCCGGGCTTTACGGCATTGCCATCTCCGCGGTTGGCATGCTTGGCACCATCGGCATAATCATGTCGGTAGACGCTTACGGCCCCATTGCCGACAATGCTGGCGGCATTGCTACCATGTCCGACCTCCCGCCCGAAGTAAGAAAGATCACCGACAAGCTTGACTCGCTGGGCAATACCACTGCCGCCATCGGGAAAGGATTTGCCATTGGTTCGGCGGCTTTGACCGCTTTGGCCCTGTTTGCCGCTTATACTCAAACCGTGGGGCTTACCTCGATAAATCTGGTAGAGGCCAGGGTTGTGGTAGGCTTGTTCATCGGGGCTTTGCTTCCTTTCTTTTTCTCGGCGCTTACTATGCAGGCGGTGGGAAGGGCGGCCTATGCCATGGTCAACGAGGTGCGCAGGCAGTTTAAAGAGATAAAGGGGCTTATGGAAGGCAAGGCCAAGCCGGACGTTGAAAAATGCGTCGACATCTCTACCAGGGCGGCTTTAAAAGAAATGTTACTGCCCGGGATTTCTGCCGTTATCATTCCTTTGCTGATCGGGCTGGTGCTGGGCCCTAACGCCCTTGGCGGGTTTCTGGCCGGGGCGCTGGCTTCGGGCGTATTGCTGGCCATTATGATGGCCAACGCGGGCGGGGCCTGGGACAACGCGAAAAAGCTTATTGAAGAAGGCTATCTGGGCGGCAAGGGCACTCCCGTGCACGCGGCCGCGGTAGTAGGCGACACGGTAGGCGATCCGTTCAAGGACACCTCCGGCCCTTCGATCAATATTCTGCTAAAGCTTATGACCATTGTATCGCTTATATTCGGGCCGGTACTGGCAAAGTATCACGCGGTCATTTTGGGAATGTTGAGGTAGTCCTATGTCCGACGTCCTAAGTCCTAAGTCAATAACATTTGATGATTTTAAGAAGCTGGATATTCGCCTGGGCGTGATCAAGTCGGTTGAGGAAATAGAAGGCGCGGACAAGATCTACAAGCTCACTGTGGATATCGGCGAAGAGAGAACTCTCGTAGCTGGCGTAAAGCCTTACTACGCGGCAGATGAACTGGTTGGCAAGAAAGTAGCTGTTCTTGCCAACCTCGAGCCCCGCACCATACGCGGGGTCGAAAGCCATGGAATGGTCTTGTGCGCGCATACATCAGTAGAGACTGGTTGCAACCAGTCTCTACTTGCGTGTTTAACCGTTGAGAGGGACCTCCCCCCGGGCGCGGTTATTTCTTAGGATTTGAATATCAACCTCAAGGCGATCAGCAAAAGAAATCCGCCAAATACCTTGCGCAAAACGCCGTCGGGTATCATGTGCGCGTAGTAGGCGCCGACCAGGCCGCCAATAAAAAAGCCTAAAGCCAATACTGCAGCCCAGCCAATGTTCACATTGCCCTGCTTCCAATAGTACCAGGCTGCCAGGAGCCCGATAGGGGGGACCATCATGGCCAGTGTGGTGCCCTGTGCGAAGTGCTGGCTCAGGCCAAAGAAGTATATGAGGGTAGGGATCACGATCGTGGCGCCGCCTATGCCGAGCAAGCCGCTCAAAACCCCCGCGCACAGGCCGGTCGCCAATAAGGCCAGCCAGATCATTTCAAGAGTTCTCTTACCGCCAGGCTGGCGGCTTTGCCGTCAATAGCGGGATTGTCGGCCTGTACCTTCTTCATTACAGCGCCCATGTCTTTCATTGACGCGGCCCCAAGCTCCGCGATGGTATTTTTGACGATTTCCTTGATCTGATCGGGCGATATCTCGGGAGGCAGGTATTCTTCCACTATCTTCAGCTCTTTTTTGTTCTGTTCTATCTCGTCGGGCTTGTTCAACTTTTTCAGCTCTTCGATGGTCTCGATCAGTTCCTTCTTGTATTTGTTGATTATCTTGACGATCTCAGCATCCGGCAGGTCACCGCGCGCGTTGACGTATAATATCTTGCTCTTTAGCATCCTGAGCACGGAAAGCCTTCCCTCGTCCTTGGCTTTCATAGCGATTATTAGGTCTTCTCCCAGCTTGGCGTAGAGCTTGCTTTTCCCTTCTGCCATTTTTTAGCCTCCCTTTTAAAGAGCTTGAATGATCGCGTCGGCCATTTCTTTTGTCCCAACAGCTGTGGGGTCGTCGCGGTGGGGTTTCATGTCGTAGGTGACGGACTTGCCTTCAGCTATCACTTTGGCCACGGCCCTGTCCAGCCTGGAGGCCGCGTCTTTTTCACCCAAATAGTCCAGCATCAGTACTGCTGATAGGATCATGGCTACTGGGTTTACCTTGTTCTGTCCGGTGTATTTGGGCGCGGAGCCGTGTATGGCCTCGAACACGGCAATATCTTTGCCCAGGTTGGCGCCAGGAGCGATCCCCAGACCGCCGATAAGTCCGGCGCACAGGTCGGAAAGTATGTCGCCGTAAAGATTGGGCAGGCAGAGCACATCATATAATTCCGGCTTTTGTACCAACTGCATGCACATATTGTCGATAAGGCGCTCTTCGTATTCGATCTTGCCTTCGTATTTTTTTGCCACGTCGCGGGCGGCATGGAAGAAAAGCCCGTCAGTGAACTTCATGATATTGGCCTTGCTGATAGCGGTTACCTTTTTGCGGTTGTGTTTGACAGCATACTCAAACGCGAACTCCACGATCCTTTTACTGCCGGCAACGGAGATGGGCTTGATGCTTATGCCGGAATCCTGGCGAATGGGCTTTCCGGAGCTTTTTTCTATGAACGAGATAAGCTCCTTTGTCTCTTTTTTGCCTTCTTCGAACTCAATGCCGGCGTAAAGGTCTTCGGTATTTTCCCTTACCACCACCAGGTCGATCTTGTCGAACCTTGAGCGGACACCCTGGTAAGATTTGGTGGGCCTGAGGCAGGCGTAAAGGTCAAGCTCTTTGCGCATAGCAACATTTACACTGCGGAACCCGCTTCCGACCGGAGTGGTAATTGGGCCCTTGAGGGCAATCTTGTTCTTGCGGATGGATTCCAGAACTTGGTCAGGAAGGGGCGTG
>JAHJBW010000027.1 GCA_018813405.1 Candidatus Margulisiibacteriota bacterium
AAGGTCGCCACAGCGATGTTACAACAGGGGTTAGTTTAAACCTCAAAATGATGAAGGCGGAAAATCGCACGCCCTGAGCGAGGCCGAAGGGATTTTCCGCCTTCAAAACCAAACAAAAGGCGAGGGAAGCAATTCTCTCGCCTTTTTGTTTAGAACAGGTTCTTCCCCACCAACTTATTCAACCCCGCCCTGGCGATCTCCAGGTCGTACTTTGCGGTCCAGTAGTTGTTCTGCGCGGTACGGTAGGAATTTTGCGCGTCCAAATATTCCAGCTCGGACGTGATATTGGCCCTGTAATTTATCTCGGTAGTCTTTAGCGTCTTTTCCGCCAGTTCGGCGGCCACTGTCGCCACCGCCAATCCCTGCTGGGCCGCCTTGAGCGTGTAATAAGCGCTGTCCACCTCGAGCACTATGGCATCACGCAAAGACCGCTCCTGCTCTTTTGCTGAAGCCAGCATAGCCCTGGCTTCCCATATCTTGCTGGCCGTTGAAAACCCGTCGAAAATGTTCCACGATGCCACCAGCAGGGACTGCCAGTTCTCGATATCGCTGTTATATGCGGGGGCTTTGGGATAATTGCTTATAGTACGGCCAGTAGTGTAAGTATAAAGGATACTGGGAAAATAAGCCCCGTAGGCGGCGGAAACACCCTTCTCTCCAGCTTTTATGCCAAGCTGGAAGGATATCCACTCCGGCCTGTTCTCAAAAGCGACCTCTAGCGCCTGCTCTTTGGTAAAGGCAACAGGCGCGGCACCCTCAAGCACAGGCTCCTCAAGCACTTCACTGTCGGCAACCTCTTTCCCCAACACGGCGCCCAGGGCCAGGCGGGCCAAACGCGCGCTGTTTTCCGCCACTATCTTTGCTAGCTCCAGGTTGGCCAGCTGGGTCTTGATACGCAGTACACTGGACATGGACCCAATGCCAGACCCAAAGAATAATTCTGACTGCTTGAGGTTGCGCCTCAAGATGTCCGCCGAATCTTTGATAATGGCAACGCTTTTCTCCGCTTTCAATACATCAAAATATGCCCTGGCCGCGTTGTAATTAATATCTTCAACCACCCTTTTTAGTTCCAGCTCGACCGTGTCGGCGGTTATGTCAGCAATCGACATCGCCTGTATCAGCTGACCGCCAGTGAACAGGGTCTGTGTAACGGTCAATGAATATGAGGTAAGGTCCGACGGTGATTTAGGCAGTGTTACGAGCGTGGAAAAACTGTTGCCGTAGTTGGCTCCCAGGCTCACCTGGGGCAACAACGCCGCCTTGGCCTGGCCGGCCTGCGCGCGGGAAACAGAGAGGTTCTCCCTGGCCGCCGCAATGGAGGGGTTGTTCTCCAGCGCTATCAGCCTGCTCTGCTCAAGCGTAAGGGCAGAGGAAGATCCGCCCAGTAAAAGTACCAGCAAGATCACCGCCGCGGCCTTAAGGTCGGGCTTTTTCCTGCGCAAACGGCTCTCTGCCACAAAATAAACTGTCGGGACAAGGAACAAGCTGACAGTAGCAGATATGAGCAGTCCACCAAAGACCGAGATCGCCATGGGCTGCCAGAAGCGGGACCCCTCTCCCGTCCCAAGCATTATGGGCAAAAGGCCCAGCATGGTCGTGGCCGTGGTCATTAGTATGGGCCTCAGGCGGGTCTGTCCGGCATCGGGCACGGCCTCTTCCAGCGGTTTTCCTTTTTCCCTTAATTGATTGATATAATCTACCAGAACAATGGAATTGTTGACGGCCACCCCCGTGACCAGGATCATGCCCACAAAAGGCATTATGCCGAAAGGCGTACCGGTTATGAAAAGCGCCCAAATAACCCCTATTATGGCAAAGGGCACCGAGAACATGATAATGAAAGGATCAAGGAAAGATTCGAACTGCGCTACCATTACCAGATAGATCAAGGCAATGCCCAATAACATGGCGATGAATAGGGAGCGGAAGCTTTCCTGCATCTGCTCGGCCTGGCCGGCTATCTTTACGGTAATGTTGGGCGGCAGGTCCATTTTGGCAATTATCTTTCTGACGTCAGAGATAACGTCGCCCAGCGGGCGGCCAATATTGTCGGCTTCCACATACACATAGCGCTGCTGGTTCTTGCGCTGTATCACCTGGGGGCCTTTCAGCGGTATGACCTCGGCAATATTGCCCAGGCTGATATTCTGTCCCATACGATTGGTAATGTAAACGCTGCGAATGTCATCCAGCGAACTTCGGCTGCCTTCTTTCAGCCGCACAAAAATATCGTACTCATCGCCGCCTTCCCTGTACTTGGAGACCGTTGACCCGTAAAGATAATCGCGCGCCGCCTGGCCTATATCATACATCGTCAATCCCAGGCTCGACGCCTTGTCGCGGTCTACCTTGAGAGTAAACTCGGGGTTGGCCTTTTCCCTGGAGATATTAGGTTCGATCACGCCCCGGACAGCGGATATCTTGTCTTTCAGCTCATCGGCCACAGCGTCAATTATCTCAAAATCCGCCCCGTATATTTCGATAGTGACCGGCTTTCCGCTGCCCGCCATCTGGTTGGCCCCGCTTTCGCTAAAGTCGATCGCCTTAAGGCCAGGTACGGCGAAAGCAATGTCCGAGACAACTTTTTGGATCTGCTTGATGTCACGCTTGCGCTGGCTTAAGGGGACCACTTTCAAATAAAAACGCCCGTAGTTGGGCCCGCTTCTGGTAGCCAGGCTCATCCGGGCCAAAGACGAACCGGCAGTTACCAGGATGAACTCAAGCTCCGGCACCTGCGCCTTGACCTCGGCCTCGATCTTTCTTATGGCATCGGCGGTCTTTTCCCATCTGGTCCCGGGCGGCATGGTCACCGTGCCGGAAATAAAACCTGTGTCCTGGTCGGGGAAAAATTGCGAACCGGTCAGCATAAAGAGCGGCATGCTCGCGAAGAAAATGACCACACAGGCAATAATGACGATCCTTCTTTTGCTGATGCACCAGCACAGTGTCTTTTGATAAGCGCACTCAACGGCATTGAACATCTTTTCACTGCGGTCATGGAAGACCCGTATCCACCCCCTGGCAGGGCCTTCTTCTTCCTTTAGTATCACGCTCGAAGCCACCGGCGTAAAGGTCAGGGCAATTATAAGCGACATGCTTATGACAACTATAGAGATGGCCGCCAGCTGGTTAAAGAAAACACCCACAAAACCGCTTACCAAAAGCAGGGGGACAAAGATGATGACGCTGGTGGTGGTAGAGGCCAGCAGCGCGCCGCCCACCTCGTGGGCCGCGGTAATGGCCGCGTCCTTTAAGCCCCTTTTATCTTCCTGATGGTGGCGGTAGATATTTTCCAGCATGACGATGGCATTATCGACCACCACACCGACAGAGATGATTATTGAAGCCAGAGAGATGATATTGACCGACCCGCCGGAAAAATACATGTACACGAAAGCCGCGATGATCGAAAAGGGTATGGCCAGGCATATTACGATGGAACCCCTGAAATTGCGCAAGAAGAAAAGCACGGTCAGGGCAACGAACAGAAAAGAAAAATACAGCGTGTTGCTAAGTTCGCTGATCTGCTGTTTTATGAACTCAGAGGTGTCCTGTACATAGGTGATCTTCACATCGGGGGGCAACTCCTTTTCAAGGGCCGCCAGGTGCTTGCGCGCCTCGTCGACCACAACCACCGTGTTGGCGCCCGACTGCTTCTGTATCTGCAGCATCACGCCCTGCCTGCCGTCCACTTCGGTCATGTTGCTTTCTTCCTTGAACGAATCGGAAACGTCAGCCACGTCTGAAACATAGATATTCATGCCGTTGTAGGAGCCCACTATGGTATTTTTTATCTCTTCTATGTTTTTGTACTCGCCAGGCACGCGTATGCCATATTCCAGCGACCCTGATTTGATGCTGCCGGCCGGCATGGAAAGATTGGAGGCCGTGATAGCCTGGTTCAACTGGCCTATGGAAAGATGGTAGGCCTCCAGGCGATTGCGGTCAACATCAACGTTTATCTGCCTTTCCAATCCGCCGGAGATAATAACTGTACCGACCCCGGGTACTCTCTTTAGGTCGTTGGATATTTTTTTGTCGGCGATCGAATACAGGTCCCTGAACGACTCGTCGGCGGAAAGTCCTATCACCAGCACGGGTATCTGGGAAAGATCGAACTTAAAGATAGTTGGCGATTCCACGTCCCTGGGGAGCTTTCCGCTGGCAAGGTCCATTTTGTCCCGGACATCTGCCGAGGCGGCGTCCAGGTTGGACCCCCATTTAAAAGAAAGAGTGACGGTTGAAACGTTCTCAACGCTGTCAGATGTTATCCTGTCAACAATCTACGGATTTATATTAGATGCATTATTTGTATCGATGCCGTGTATAATTA
>JAHJBW010000230.1 GCA_018813405.1 Candidatus Margulisiibacteriota bacterium
TCAAGATTTATTTTAATTCGCCGTTGTGACCCTCTTTTTACCGCTGCCAGGCTTGCGTGATGCGCCCTTAAATCAATACCAAGATCAGAAGCCAATTGCATTGCATTCCCCTGCGCATCAATTTCTTTATACAGTTTCTGCAGCCACTTCCCTTTAATAGAAACCCCCTCTCTTTCCTTAAAACACACAGTTGGGATCCCATATTTTAAAGACCAGAGTGTTTCATGAAATCTTGCCTCATTTTCCGTTCTAAATCCTTTTAGTCCTATTATTCTATCGGCCGATCTTTCCAACCTCAATCTGGTTGCCAGGTCATTCGTAATCCCTAATCTCCACCCCATGTTCATTCGATGCATTAAATAGACATAATAAACATTCTTTGAAAAAGATCTGGAAGGCACATAACAAAACATCTTATGATTTGAGGTGACGGCAATCTTCTTCCCGCTTTTGGTGACAAAAGTCAATAAACAAGCTTTCTTTTTCTTTTTCATTGTTCTGGTAACTTTTGAAAAAGATAAATGCCCCTTCCCAACAGAGGTCAAAACCTTATCCCCAACCTTAATGCTTTTAATTCTTTTATATCCGCTCTCGGTTTTTATTAAAGAATTAGGAGGCAGGCATTGATCGTCGTCCCCCACCGCCATCAGGTTGGCTTTTCTGCCCGCCAGAAGCCTTAGAAGTTCAAATTGGGAGTAATTGGTGTCCTGAAATTCGTCGACCAGGATATATTTATAGCGCTTCTGGAACTTTTTTAAAATAGAAGGATACTTTCTGAAAAGCTGCAGCGTCAAGCCTGCCTGGTCGGCAAAATCCACCAACCCCTTTTCTTTCTTCAACTCCTGATACTTCACATAAACCTCCGCCACCTCCAACTGTTTCTCGATCTCTTCAGTTCGCTTCTTTTTCTTCTTTGCCCAGGCAAGGTATTCGTCTGGACCAATATCCTCGTCCTGCGCCCTGCTTATGATATTGAGCAGAGCGGGCAGGTAACGGGTCGGGTCTGACAGCGAAAGATAGTGTTTGAGCGGCAGCTTGAATACATGCTCGCGCAGAAAAACAATCTGCTCGGCCGAGGATAACACCTTGTAATCGTTTGGATAACCAATATTGAGGGCATATTCTTTTAGTACGCGGTCACCAAAGGCATGGAAGGTTGAAAGAGAGACATCCACATAGCCGTAAGGCACCAGCTGGTCCACCCTGGCTTCCATCTCTTCCGCGGCTTTGTCGGTAAAAGTGAGAGCGAGTATTTCTCCGGGTTTGGCGGCTTTAGAGGCAATAAGATAAGCGATCCTGCGGATTATTACGCTGGTCTTGCCGGTACCCGCCCCCGCGATAACAAGAAGCGGTCCTTCCCCATGGGTCACCGCTTCCCTTTGTTCGTTATTTAGAGGGCTTAAAAGTTCGTTTATCCCCACGCCAAAAACACGTCCCTCTTTATATAAAATTTTGGTGTGGGGAGCTATTCTTTCCTCTCTACCACTATTGAGCATTCGGTTACCAGTGCGGCCAGGGCGCCTATCGCGGCCAGTACAGGGGCCACCAGGGCTCCTATGGCGGCAATGGTCATTGGCACTTCCATTATTACTTTACCTTTGTTCTTAATGATGATCTTACGGACATTCCCCTCATGCAGCAGTTGTTTTACTTTTTCGAGCAATTTTTCTCCGGTTATCTTTATCTCTTCAGTATTGATCTTGGGCTCATTTGACTCTTCCATCTCTTTCCCTCCCTTTTAATATAATAGCTCCAAAATTTTTCCGCCGAAGGCGGATCCGCCTCTGGCGGATAATTTTTAATTGGTCATTGTTAATTATTTAATGATAACTCGGTCTATTCCATCAACCTCCAACAGCTCTACGGCCACATTCTCTTTTTTGGCGGTGGGTATCTTCTTACCGACATAGTCGGGATGGATGGGAAGCTCTCTGTGCCCCCTGTCGATCAGGGCAATAAGCTGAACTTTTTTGGCGCGGCCATAGTCCTTTAGGCCGTCCAGCGCGGCGCGTGCTGTCCTACCCGCGAATATAACATCATCCACCAGCACAACGGTTTTGCCATCCACGGAAAAGGGCATATCAGACTTTCTCAGCTCGATGTATTTGCCCTTGTCGGCCAGGTCATCGCGGTAAAGCGAAACATCCAGGGCGCCGACCGGAACTTGCAGGGCTTCGGTGGAATTGATGACATTGGCCACTCTTTTTGCCAGGGGTACCCCGCGGGCGATAACGCCCACCAGGACAATATCGCCAGCTCCCTTATTGGCCTCGACAACCTCATGCGCCATACGGCTAATGGCGCGGTTTATTTCGGTCTCGTCCATTATTACTTTTAACCTGTTCTTTTTTACTGCCTTTTTTATCATATGAATAGCTCCTTGTTCTTAATTCTTAATTATTAATTGTTCCGCCGGAGGCAGATCCGCCCCTGGCGGATAATTCTTAATTGTTAATTGATATTATATCAGACTTTTAACAAACTCAACAATCTTATCAAGCATCTTCTTGTCTTTGGATTCCACATAAACCCTTACCAGCGGCTCTGTGCCTGATGGACGGACCAAAAGCCAGCTGCCATCCCCAAAATAGAATTTTGCTCCGTCATCAGAGCGCGTTCCAGAGGTCTTTATGCCGGCAACGATCAGCTCTTTTTTGGCCTGCAGGTCTTTTATCAGGCTCAACTTTTTCTCCTCTGGCAATTTGATCTTCTGCGCGAATTGATAATACTGGCCTATCTCCGCGACAATATCTTCCCATATTTTTGAGATGGGTTTGCCAAGGCTGGAGAACATCTCGACCAGCAGCAGATTGGCCAGCAGTCCGTCTTTTTCCGGAATATGTCCTTTTATCGAAAACCCTCCGCTTTCTTCGCCGCCAATGATAACAGGCTCTTTCATCATGATCTCCGCGATATATTTAAAGCCCACAGGGGTCTCGTGGAGTTTTATCTTGTGTTTTGCCGCGATGGCATCGATCATATGCGTGGTGCCGATGGACCTTACGACCGAGCCCTTGAATTTTCTGGTCTCTACCAGATATTTAAAGACCATGGTTATTACCTGGTTGGGCGAATAGAATTTACCTTTTTCGTCGACCAGTCCAAACCTGTCGGCATCCCCGTCCATTGCCACTCCCATATCCGCGCCTTCCGCCACTACTTTTTTCTTGAGCTCGCCAAGCAGTTCATCCGAAGGCTCCGGATTGTGACCGCCAAAAAGAACGTCGCGCTCACCGTTAAGCTCCCGGGTGGTACATCCAAGTTTTTGCAGCAGCTCATCAAGGTATCCCCTGCCCGCCCCATGCATGGCGTCGATCACCACTTTGGGCCTGGCTTTTTTGATCTTGTCCGGATCAATGAATTTTGTTATGTAAGGAAAATACCTGTGCTTTGGATCAAAACTTTCAATGGTGCCTTTTCCCCCCCCCGATGCCCTTGATACCCCGACACCCAGATTCTCCTCGATTTCCCTGGTTATCCCGGCATTGGCCGGGCCCGCGTAATCGGGTATGAATTTTATGCCGCAGTATTCGGGTGGATTGTGCGAGGCGGTAAGCATAACAGCGCCGCAGGCCTCTTTATCCTTGACCTCCCAGGCTACAACTGGCGTTGGAGTATCATATTCAACGATAAAGGACGAGATGCCCGCGTCAGCCATGACTCTGGCGATCTCCTGGGCGAATTTGTCGGCCAGGAAGCGGGGGTCAAAGCCAATGATGAGAGGTTTTTTTTCAAATTTGTGGTCAACCAGATATTTGGCAATGGCAGCCGCCACTATCCTGACGTTCTCAAACGTAAAGTCCTCAGAGATAATGGCCCGCCATCCGTCAGTACCGAATTTGATCATCCAACAAGCTCCTTTTATGTTTATCCAGTTCTCCGAAGCCCCGAGCGTAGCGAGGGGCGTAGGAGAACGGAGGGGGAGAGATTCGAACTCTCGATACGGTTGCCCGCATACACGCTTTCCAAGCGTGCTCCTTAAACCACTCGGACACCCCTCCAAAAATAGAAAGTAGTAAGTAGTCAGTAGTGAGGAGCCCGCTTATGAAAAATTCTAATTACTACTAACTACTTGCTAATTCCTACTAACTTTTTCTTTTTTCTCTAAAAAACCGTTGCAATATTTCCCGGCATTCTTTCTCAAGAACACCTTTTTTTGTTTTTATATTCTGCCGCTTCAGCCACCTGGACATGCCGAATTTTGGATCGGATGCGCCGAAAACAACCTGTTTTATTCTAGCATGAATGATGGCTCCTGAACACATGGAACAGGGTTCAAGAGTACAATACAGAGTAATATCGTTCAACCGCCAGTCGCCTGTCTTTCTGGCCGCTTTCTTGACGCATATTATCTCGGCGTGCGAGGTCGGGTCATCCGTCGATTCCCGCAGATTATGCCCGCGTGCGATAATTTTCCCATCCTTCACCGCCACACAGCCCACCGGCACTTCATCCTTTTCATAGGCCTTGAATGCCTCTTTAAGCGCCTGTCTCATCAGCTTTTCGTGCATATTTAATTGTATCTTTTTATGTTATAATTGTAAACAAAGGAATAGAAGATCATGCCAGTGATCCCGCCAATATATAGAGAAAGCCCAAGCCATGTCGTCCATTTGACAAAACCCTTCAGGGGAGAACCACCATTAAAATGTTTGGTGAACATCTTAAAAGAAAGAAAAATATCGGCCTTTAACAATTTTGGACTTGCCAGGGAATTTGCCAGCAATTTTAGAAGGGCGCATCCCGACGCGAAGCTCAGGACACAAAAAACCGTCTGCTTTACCGCCGTGCCGCTCCACTGGCTGCCGAGCGTTTGCAGAAGGCGCAACAGCGAATTTGGATTGGGCTTTACCAAAAGCTGGTTAACGCACAAGAACGGCAATCATGTTATCTATGCCGAAAAGGATAAGCCCCTTTTCAACGCTTTCAAAGCCCTTACAGATGAAGCAAGAAGATCTCCAGCCGCCAGGATATTAAACCTGCTTGATTCTCTCGAACTGGATCCCCAAAATAAAGTGCTGGTAACCCGGATAATAAGCAACGCTCCTGTAGATATGTCCGCCATGGGTATGGAGACCATCTGGGCCATAACACCATTCGTTGACGGGCCGGGAGAATACCAGGGCAGGTCCTACCGTTTTGATTGGGAAATGGAATGGAGAGTAAGAGGAAGCCTGACTTTTGAGGATGATGATGTCGAGCTCCTGGTCATGCCTGAAAAATATCACGATCAGGTCCGTCATCTTAAAGTTACAGGTCTGCCGGACCCCAAATTGGTCAAGGTAAAGACCCCTTCAACGCGCACTTATAAATGCCCCATCATCGATCCCAACTGGGAATTTGAAAGGATAGAAGAGGAATTCGAAAGTGTAAGACAAGAACTCCGGCTCGCGGATGAAGAAGATTTTTTTGACGACATATGATAAAATTCCATTGATCCGGTCCTAAAGGGAGGATGTATCATGAGATTATTAAAAAGGTTGTTGATCCTGCTCATCGTTCTGGCAGTTCTTTTCGCGGGTTTCCTTGCCTATATGGGATACTTTGGCACCCCGCAGGTGACCGAACAGGAAATGGGGCCCTACACCATCGCCTACGAAAGCTTTGTTGGCCCCTACGCCGAAAGCGGCAAAGTCTTTGACAGGCTGTTCAAGTCCCTTAAAACTGACGGCGTCGAGGCCACCAGGGGATTCGGCATCTATTACGATGATCCCGCCATTACGCCCAAAGATCAATTACGAAGCGATTGCGGAATTATTATCGAAGAACAAAATCTCAAAAAACTGGCACAGCTAAAAAAGAAATACCTGTTCATGACCATACCGCGCCAGAAATACCTGGTCGTTGAGTTTCCCATCAAGAACATGCTTTCTTACATGATCGGCCCCATGAAAGCCTATCCCGCCATGTCA
>JAHJBW010000231.1 GCA_018813405.1 Candidatus Margulisiibacteriota bacterium
AGCCTGCCCTCCGACTTCGATCCCCCGCTTGCGTTCTTCTTCTTTAGTAAGAACGGTCAGGAAGATGACGGGAATATTTTTGGTCTCGGGGATCTGGCGCAGTTTCTCGCAGACCTGATATCCGTCCATGCCGGGCATCATGACATCCAGAACGATCAGGTCCGGCAGTTCTTTCTTCGCGTTTTCGAGCCCTTCGAGGCCATCAGCGGCAAAAATAAGATCATATCCCGCGGTACCAAGCCTCGTGGACACAACATCTATGATGGTCGGTTCGTCATCAACGATCAATATTTTCTTGGCCATGTAGAAATATTATCACAGCTCAGGTTGACGCTCAAGCAGCTAATACCTATAATATGTTATGCAAATACTGTTTATGGGAACCCCTGACCATGCCGCCGGCATTCTTCAAGCCCTGCTGGACGCGCAGGAAAACGTGGCGGCAGTTATAACCCAGCCTGACCGTCCCAAAGGCCGGGGGCAAAAGCTGTCGCCCTCCCCCGTAAAGCTTGTCGCCATGAACAGGCATTTGCCTGTCGAACAACCCGAGAAAGCAAAAGATCCTGCTTTTGTGAGCATGGTCAATTCATATTCACCGGAGCTGATAGTTGCCGCCGCTTACGGAAAGATATTGCCTAAAGCAGTGCTTGATATCCCCAAATACGGATGCATAAATGTGCACGCCTCTCTTTTGCCAAAATACCGCGGAGCAGCGCCCATACAATGGGCTATCCTGAACGGTGAGATCGAGACTGGCATTACCATAATGCAAATGGCGGAAGAACTTGACGCGGGAGATATTATCTTGCAAAAGAAGGTCCCCATCGACATAAATGACAACACAGCCACTCTGGGCAACAAACTCTTTGAGGTCGGACAATCCGCCCTGCTTGAGGCGATCGATCAGATAAAAAGCGGCAAGGCCAGGCGTATTCCCCAAAAGGCATCCGAGGCTACCTTTGCGCCCTCGCTTTCCAAAGAAAGCGGGGAGATCGACTGGAAGAAAAAGGCCCTGGAGATACACAACCGCATCCGCGCCATGAACCCCTGGCCGGGGGCGCATACGTTTTTTCGGAAAAAACGTATGTTGATATGGGGATCATGCGCCGTAGAGACGCAACGCATTGCGTCTCTACGGGCGCCCGCCCCCGGCCGGGTGATGGAAATCGTAAAAAACAAGGGCCTTGTCATCGCCACCGGCGACGGCCTGTTGTTATTAACCGAGGTCCAGTTGGAGGGCGGCAAAAGGATGAACGCCTATAACCTGGTGATCGGGCATAAGATCAAGGTTGGGGATATTTTGCCGTCGTAGACCCTCACCCTTAATCCCTCTCCCGGAGGGAGAGGGACAAAACAATTTAGCACAAAAAATAAAAGGGGAGACCGAAGCCTCCCTTTTTTTATGAGTTTTGCGTAACGCGTTGGCGTTTTGCGAAACGTGCTACGGATCGCGTAACGCATGCCACGCCAAACGCCTTACCCATAACGCTGATTCTACCCCCCCCCCCCCGAAATTGTCAAGCATCTTTTTATATGGTAAAATTTAATGAATAATGATAAAAGCCGATCAAACAGTTGAATACTGGCTAAAATGCGCGGAAGAAGATTTCAAGGTGATGAAGCATCTTTACGAAAAGGGCGATTATCATTACAGTCTTTTCCTGGGGCATTTAATGCTGGAAAAAGCCCTGAAAGCTGTTTTTGTAAAAAAGAAAAATGAACACGCGCCATTTACTCATAGTTTGATCTTCCTTGCGGAAAAATCCGGGCTTAAGCTTTCTGAACAGCAAACTTCCCTGCTTGAAGCTGTAAATCAATTCAACATTGAGGCCCGCTATCCTGACAAGAAGTTCGAATTCTATAAGCTCTGCACCAAAGATTTCGCGGATTCGTACATCACAAAGATAAAGGATTACTATCAATGGCTATTGACTCAAATATAAGAAAGAAGATCAAAAAATATATCAGAGAAGTTCAAAAAAACCAGATACAAATAATTAAAGCTTATTTATACGGGTCCTACGCAAAAGGAACTGCAAGCCCCGAGAGTGATATCGATCTGGCTATAATTTCCCCTGATTTTTCAGGCAACAGATACTTTGACAGTCTAAAAATAATTCCTTTTAGAAGGAAGATCGATAATCGCATTGAACCTGTTACTTTCAAACCCGAAGATTTTAATGAAAGCGATCCCCTTGCCGCGGAAATAAAAAATACCGGCATTGAAATAAAACAGTCGTGAGCCTGACGCTTTTCTAAGTGGTGCGAACCGTATTGCGATATGCGTTGTGCGTTTCTTAACGCTTCACGCTTCTTCGCCAGCCGTTTCGCCCCACGCCAAACACCTTACCCATAACGCTGATTCTACCCCTCCCGAAATTGTCAAGGGGAAATTTTTGTGATAGGATAAAGCTGAGGGGGAAGAACTGTGAGGAATAATGGCAAGAGAATTAACACAAAATTGGGGATCCTTGGAGGAAAGCCCATCATAAAAGGGACGCGTATTACTGTTCCTTTTATCCTTAATCTAATCCGGCATGGCATGACGGTTGATCAGATAATTGACGAATACCCCCGATTAGAAAAAGAAGATATTTTCGCCGCCCTGGGCTATGCGGAGGGGATTCTTGAAAAAGAAGATATTTTGTTCTTTCAAAACAAATAATGCTAAAATTTCTGCTTGATGAAAATATTTCCAGATCTACTTTCCATTTTCTTCAATCCATGGGCTTCGATGCCAGATCCGTTCATGATTACAATCTTGCCGGCGCAGATGATATTGATATCCTGAGAAAGGCGGCTCTTACCTCGCGCATCATTATCACGCATGATTTAGATTTCGGTAATTTGCTGGTAACTCCTGTTCATTTTACAGGCGTTATCATTCTGCGCCTGAAGGATCAAACCCCGCAGAATACCAATAAAATCCTGGGTAAACTGCTTAAAGGGGTTGAGAAGCGCAAAATTATTGATTCTCTGATAATTGCATCTGAAGAAAAGATCAGGATAAGATCGTTAAAGTAGGCGCATTTTTGTTTTTTGCAAGCCCAAAGAAAAGAAAAAGGGAGACCGAAGCCTCCCC
>JAHJBW010000028.1 GCA_018813405.1 Candidatus Margulisiibacteriota bacterium
AAACTGCCGGTCAGTGTCGAGATAGCCCGGTCGGGCACCGCGGCCAAAGACATAGTACAGGAGCTTTTTATAATCAAGAAAGAAGAAAAGAACCAGCTGCTGTTAAAACTTCTCGATCAATACCGCGGGACAGTGCTAATTTTCAGCCGCACAAAACGGGGCGCGGCCCGCATTGCCGATGGCCTTATAAAGCTGGGATATTCGGCGGCAGAGATACATTCGGACCGCTCGCTCAACCAGCGGCGCAACGCGCTCGAGGGTTTTAAGTCGGGCAAGAACAGGATACTGGTCGCCACAGACATTGCCGCGCGCGGCATTGACGTAAAGGGAATAGAGGTGGTCATCAACTACGACCTGCCCGACGACGCGGAAAACTATGTCCACCGCATTGGCCGTACAGGCCGGGCCGGGCACGAAGGACGGGCCATTTCTTTTGCCACGCCGGAACAGCGCAGTGACGTGCGAAAGATCGAAAGCTTGATGCAGGCGGCCCTGCCGGTGTCAAAGCACCCCGAGTTCCAAACCGCGGGGTTTGCCGCTCCGACCAGATATTCTTTCAAGCCTCGCGGCAGGTTTGGCAGGCGAAAAAGATAGGCCCGATCGCTAGTAGTAAATGACCTTTATCCCCAGGTCTTCGGCAAAGCCTACGTCCTGATGCCCGTAAACGTTCTTTATGCCAAAACACTTCATGGTATCCGGTGAGGGAAGCAGGAAATCAAAGCCCTGTCCTTCTTCGACCGGCATACCCTTGCCCGGCTCCTGGGTAATGTCGAACAAATCCTGTGATATGTCCAGCCTGCCGTAGAATTCCTTTTCAAGGGCTATTGATTCTTCGATCTCTTTCTTGAACTTCTCAAAATATTCATTGGTTACCTTATATTGTTGCCGCATATCTTCTTTGAGGCCATCAAACCCACCAGCATCCGCCACAAGCGCCTGTGAATTGCCGTGGAACCCCACAAAACCCTGTTTTATCGTTTTCCTGGCGCCTGCCAGAAAAAGATAGTTGGCCGCGCTTGAGGCCGCGACTCCTTCGATCACAACGTTCAAATTTCTTGTAAGCATATCCAGTCCCATTTTGACGCCGCTGTTGGTATCGCCGCCGGGAGAGTTGATTATGAAAGTAGTCACATCATCGTCAATATACATTCTGTACTTTTGATAGCTGTCTTTGTCGATATAGCCTTCGAACTTCAAGGTATCGGGGCTTACCCTTTCGAACGTGCCGGCGATCTTGTTCTCACGGATAACCTTGATCTTTGCCAGCAGTTCATCATTTTCCGCGGCCCGCGCCGAACAAAAGCATGACAACGCGCAAAAAAGAAGCGTCAGCGCGAAGAGCTTTTTCATGCTTTTTTGAGCGCTTCTTTGACGGCATGGGCAAAGTCGGTGGGGACCAGTATTATAAGGCTGTTCTGCTCCGCGCCTATTTCCTGCCAGGTCTGCAGCTGCCTCAAAACGAGAGCATTGGGCGATTCGGCTATGGTCTTGGCCGCGTCGGTAAACATGCGGCTGGCCTCTTCTTCGGCCGAGGCCTTTACCAATCTCGAACGCTTTTCTCTGATGGCTTCGGCCTCTTTGGCCATGGCGCGCTTCATGTTGTCGGGTATCTCGATATTCTTGATCTCCACGCTCACAACGTTGATCCCCCAGGCATCGGTCGGGCCCTGAAGGGCATCGTTCACTTCTTTGCCCATTTGGTCCTTGTTGGACAACAGGGTATCAAGGTCATATTTGCCCAGGACATCCCTCAGTTTGGATTGCGCCAGCAGTGTCGAAGCCAGGGCAAAGTTCTCGACTGCAATGATCGATTTAGCCGCGTCAAATATCTTGTAATAGACAACAGCGTCTATTTTGACCGGCACAGAGTCTTTGGTCATAACCTCCTGCGGTACCACGTCCATTGTGCGTATGCGCATGTCTACATAACGGACATACTCTATGAAGGGAATTATCAAGTTAAGCCCGGGGCCTATTTCTCTCATGTATTTACCCAGCCGAAAAACAACACCCTTTTGCCATTGTGAAACTATGCGGATTCCCAATACCACCAGGACCAATGCCAAAACCAGAAGAAAAGCTATCATTTAGGATCCTCCTTGTGCCCAAACACCTATTTTCACGGGCTTTATAGATCTAACCGTCTAATGAAATATTTTATTATGAAACGCAAAAAAACGCAATAAGGAGCCACTGAAAATATGTCTCTTGGAGATAATTGGTGTTTCCCATGAGAGATGATTTTGCATAGTAAAATCCTGAGAAAGACCATATAAAAATTAAGTGAAATTTTCCCCAGGAATTGACGATAATAATATAGAAGAGAAAAGTCTCTTATTTGGTTGGTAATAAAAGCGAGTGCCTGTGCTCGCTTTTTTACTTTTTATTGG
>JAHJBW010000232.1 GCA_018813405.1 Candidatus Margulisiibacteriota bacterium
AAGCACCCGATTGACATCTTTTTACGGTTTGCTATCATTACCTCAGCATCAAAGTAAGCTGGCAAGGAGACCTATTATGACAAGCATTAACTCATCCCTCTCAAATGTTCTGGCCATAGCCTCGCAGATCAACGAGCTTAAAAAGCAGGGGGCGACAATAGAACAAAGTGACGTGGAAAAATTGAGCCTGGCCATTAAGCAAAATTTCAACGAGATGCTCAACAGCCTTATGGCTGATGATGACGACGACAAAAAAAGTGACGACATTTTCGGGAATTATTTTTCAAATTATCAAAACCCTTTCAACGGTCAAACCACACAAAACACCGGCATAGGCCAGAGCGGCGGGACTGGCGCTCAAACCTCTGCTACGGACACAATATTGTCCGCGCAAAACCAATTGAACCTGAACAATATTTTTTAAAGCCGCCCCCACTCCACGACTTTAATGCCGTCATCATCCCATTCGCCCCATTTATCCCCATCGCCCTTATCTCTCGCTGACGAAGGCCCGTCTTCCGACATCCCTTCTTCCTCCACCACCCACTTGTCGTAGCGGTGCTCGGATATTTCGTTGATAAAACGGGAGGCTTTCATGACCACCGTGCCCTCGCGGCTTTGATACACAAGGGGATAGGCAAGGTAGAGTTGGTCCTTTGAACGGGTTACCGCGACATAAAACAGCCGGCGCTCTTCTTCTTCTTCCTTCTTGTTGCCAAAGGTCTTGTATGAGGGAAAGCGGCCTTCTGCCAGCCATATCACAAACACGGTCTTCCACTCCAATCCCTTTGCCTGATGGACAGTCGTGAGCACTACAGCCTCTTTGTCCCCTCCTTCGCCGGCGGAAACGATATCCTCGGCGGCAGTATCGCCTATCAAAGCCAGAGAAGAAAGGAACTGCTCCAAACTTTTGTATTCCAGCGCGTAGTTTGAAAGCTCCTCCAGCTCTTCCTGCCGGTTGGCAAAGTTGGGATAGCTCATGCGCAGGTAGTCCGAGTAACCGTTCTCAAGTATGGTCTGTATCATGGCCGATGGCGATTGGGCCATCCTTTCAAGCGCTTTTATTAGCACCTGGAAATTTGAGAAGGTATCTTTAGCGGAAGCAGGTATCTCGGCCAGGGCGTCAATGGATTTTATCTTTGCAACGGGGTCCTCGCTTTTGCTGATAAGCTTCCATATCTTGTCCGCGGTCTTTTGCCCTATCTTTGGCAGCAGCCGCAATATCCGCATCCAGGCCAGGCCATCGTAGGGATTATGAAAAACCTTAAGGTAAGAGGTCACATCCTTTATGTGCGCTTCTTCAAAAAGCCGCATGCCCGAGCGCACCTCGTGCGGAATGCTTCGCCGGGTAAGCTCGACCTGCAATTCCAGGCAGTGATAGTGCGACCGATAAATGACCGCCATATCGTTCAATGACATGCCGGCGTCATGGAGCTCGAGTATCCTTTGCGCCACAAAGGCCGCCTGCTTGTAAACATCGCGGAAGGGGACCACCACCGGGGCCACGCCCTTTTTGCGCACCGGTTTAAGGTTCTTTTCAAAGCGTTCTTCGGCATTGGCTATGCTGTCATTGGCAAAGTGAAGTATCTCGGGCGTTGAGCGGTGGTTAAGCTCCAGCTTAAAGATCTGGCAGTCGGGATATTTTTTGGGAAAGTCGATTATGTTGCGGAATTCTGCCCCGCGGAAAGAGTAGATGCTTTGCGAGTCGTCCCCTACCACCATAACGTTGCGGTGTTTGCTGGCCAGAAGGTCAATGATCTGAGCCTGCAAAAGGTTGGTGTCCTGGTATTCGTCGACAAGTATGTACTCGAACCTTTCCGCGTACCTGTCCTTTATGTCCGGGTTCTCTACCAAAAGGTCCAGCCATTTGACCAGCAGGTCGTCAAAGTCCATCAGGTTCTGCGTTTTCTTGCGCTCATCGTAGATCTCGAGCACTTTCTTTATCTCGGCCTGGAATTCAAAAAGATAGGCATACTTGCTTTCGAATGCCTTATGAATGGCGATCTGGGTATTGCAAATGTAGCTGTAAATATCCTGAAGGACATTGCCTTTGGGGAACTTTTTGGCTTTAGTATCAATGCCGGCTTCTTTGACGCACCTGTCCAGCAAATCTTTGCCGTCAGAGCGGTCGAGAATGGTAAAGTTTTGGCTATAGCCAACCTGCCTGGCATGCTTTCTAAGGACGCGGTTGCCTATATGATGGAAGGTGCCAGCCCACAGATTGCCGATAGGCCGTTTGAGCAGTGTTTCCACCCTGTGGGTCATCTCGCGCGCGGCTTTGTTGGTAAAGGTGACAAGAAGAATGTTCTCGAGCGGCACGCCGGACTCCACCAGATAGGCCACGCGGTAGGTAACGGTGCGGGTCTTGCCCGACCCGGCGCCGGCAATGATAAGCGCCGGACCGTTTTTTGACTTTACAACGGGAAGCTGTTCTCCGGTGAGGTCTTCCTCATAGTTTATTGTAAAATTTTCAGGCCCACGCGCGCTAAAAGATGGTTTTAATACATATTTATGGGGCATGGAAATTTGATTATATCATATACCCAAAAATATTTAAAATGACGGAGTCGCCGAGAATGCCGCCGGCCATTGCGCATGAGCTACCGAATTGGTGTTGTCCACCAGGGCTATGCCGGAGATGTCGTATTTGTCCTCGGTAACGGTCATCCCCAGGCCAGTGGTCAGGTCAACCCCCTGGTCGGTCATAGTGGCCACTCCGTTGGCGGTAGTGGTCGCCTTCATTTTGGTGGTATCAAACCTGGTTATGGCGGTCAGGCTGGTGTAAGAGCTGGGGTGAGCTGAAAAGTCATAATTTGAGTTGATAAAGGTCACTTCAAGGGTTGGTTCGTAATGGGCGTAAACTTCGCCGGAAGAGATGGTCATGCCGGTAGCGACCGTGCCAGACCCCTGAACGGTGATCTCCTTGTCGTCATCCATATTGTAAACGGCTTTGAATTGCAGGTCAGCGGCCTTGGCCGAAGAAAAGGCATTGGGCTTAACATACATGGCGCCTTCGGTGGCGGTGGTAAGCAGTCCGCAAAGCGCGCGGGAGCTGTCGATCCATATCCTGACGGTTACCGGCTTGCCGTCGGTAAAGCTGGCTGTGCCGGAGCTTCCTTCCAGCGCGCCGTCGCCGTCAAAGTCAAAGTCGGAAAAATCTACCGAAACGGCCTTGGAGGCGCCGTCAAGCGTCATGGTAAAGGTCTTGGTGACGGTGTTGGTGGCTAGCTTCTCTTCAATGGCGCCCAGCAAAGTAAAGATGTTATTAAAGAGGCTGTCGTCGTTATCCAGAATGTTGGAGGCAACGGTACCGATGGCATTGACGGCGGTGGAATAGTCGTCTCCTTCGTCAGCATCAACCGATGAAGAAGAAGGGCCTAACGATTCTAGATAAGCGAGAGACAATCCTGTCTCAGATGGAAAGATATCTACAGTTACAACATCGGTTGTGCTTTTTCCACAACCAGAAAGGACTAAACCAGCTATAGCAAACAATACAACAAAATATAATAATGCGTTTTTCATAAAACCTCCCAAACAATACTATTTATATTATATCCTTTATTCGGCGGAAGTTCAATAATGGTGGGGTTTTTTACCATTTTCCACTCAGCGATACCCTATGCACATTCTCTCGTGAAAGCGATGATTGCTGTACATAGGCGTAATCAACTCTGGCTGTCCCGCCTTTGGTTTGGGGAAGCAATGCGGTAAAGCCTGCCCCGGCCGTAAGCGCCGAGTCAGCAAAGCCCAGCCTGAAGGCCAAACCTTCCCGCGCCCATTCATAGCCGGCGCACAGCTCGGGCGTATACCTGGCGCTGAATTGCTGGGAGATATCTATCGCCAGCGTGCTGTTGGCTATGCCGGTCAGGGCAAAGCCCAGTCTGGCTTTGGGAATTGCCTTTTCAATGTTCCCCGTGCCCCAGCTGGATTCGTTGAGCAGTTCATCCACCTTAAAGCC
>JAHJBW010000233.1 GCA_018813405.1 Candidatus Margulisiibacteriota bacterium
CCCGGCGAGCTTTACGCCTTCAACTGTCTGGGCCAGGTAATGTCATATTTCTACAACCGCGGCCAGAACCCTTTTACGCGTTACGACCTGCCGCAGTGCAAACTTATAACGGACGCTTTCGGCACCAGCACATTTGATATGCCGGCCCTGGAGAAAAAAGTAGAGTATGAAACCAGCGGCACCGACGCTCTGGGCTTTGGGAAACGTTATATCTGGCAGCTGGGCTGGCTGAACGCAATGCTTAACGAGAGCCATGAGACCTACACTGACAATATTTCACTGCAGGACGTGAAAGACGTCCTTACAATATTAAAGGGATTTTATTCCGGCGAGAACACGGCCAGCGATCCCGCGGTTGACGCGGGGATCGCGGCGGCAGAAGCGATCGCGGCCTCAAAATGGGGAAAACCATACGATTCGGCGCAAACATTTGAAAATATTTACGCGATAACATCAGCCATGATGGAAGCCAGCAAAAGATAAAACCTGATCATGAACATATCCGACCTTAAAGCCGCCCGGGTGATCGCGCAATATCGCGGGAAATATCGTGTTAAAAGCGAACATAATGAGTTTTGGGCCGAGATCACGGGGAAGATGATGTTCGCCGCCGGATCACCAACTGATTATCCGGTAGTTGGAGATGAAGTAGAAATTTACCAAATGTCCGACGACCAGGCCATTATCCATAAGATACTTCCAAGAAAAAGCCTCTTACAAAGAAAGTCTGCCGGCAAAGATGAGCTGCAGCCGATCGCCGCCAACATTGATGTGGCTTTTGTCGTACAGGCAGTTGACAGGGATTTTAATTTGAACCGGTTTGAGCGTTATCTAACTATTATCAACGCGGGGAAGATCAAACCCATGATCATCTTGAACAAGATCGACCTGGTCCCGGAAGAAGACCTGGCAAAAAAAGTGGACCAGATCAAGGCCCGTTTCAAGGATGTGACGGTCGAAACATTAAGCGCCGCCCAAAGCACTGGTATTGAAGAACTCAAACGGGCTATTGAGCACGGCAAAATTTATTGCTTTGTTGGCTCTTCCGGGGTTGGCAAATCTTCGATCATCAACAAACTGCTGGGACAGGAACTGCTCAAAACAAAAATGATCAGCGCCTCAACAAAAAAGGGCAAACATGTTACCACCCACCGCGAGCTGTTCGTTTTAGATAACGGAGGAATGGTCATAGATAACCCTGGTATCAGGGAGGTTGGCGTCGGGGATGTGAGTGGCGCGGTTGACAATGTTTTTGGCGATATATCAGAATTGGCCAAGCATTGCAAGTTCGATGATTGTACCCATGACCATGAGCCGGGCTGTGCTGTCAGGGCGGCCGTTAAAGACGGCAGGATCAGCAAGGAGCAGTACAATAGTTTTATGAAGTTGAAAAAAGAAGCGGATTATTATGCCATGTCGGCATTAGAAAAACGACGCAAAGACCGCAGTTTTGGGCGCATGGTCAAGAATGTTATTAAGGTGAAGGGGAAGAAGGGGAAATAACACCGGTTTTGAGGGTGCCGTTAGAGCTCCCCAGGTGTAGAGGCAGTATGGCATGGCTTGCTTAAGAATTTACATCCTTTTAAACAAGAAAAATATTCTCGGAAAAAATATTTAGGTTAAAAGCTCATACCGCTTTCAGATACAGGGTTTTCAACAACGCGAAGGTTCTCAACATATGTTTTACTCGTCCTGTTCTCATGATGATATGTATCCGCATAGGTCAGTACGACCAGGCCTTTGAGTTCGTCAAGTGACTGTATCTGACGATATTTCCATTGGCTCGTTGACAGTTCTTCGCCGGTCTTAGGATCTTCGCCGTCAGCGCAAAGGACCCACATGCCGACCTTTAGTTCGTCCTTTTGGGCGGGATGAGACCTGAACACAAAGCGCGTCCACTTCCAGTCATTGCCTTTTATTTCCTCTGCCGCCTTGATCGTTGAGGTCGGCTCGACCTGCCACTGATACTGGGTTTCTTTGGTGGCTACTGTTACGATGGTGACTGGATAGATATTTCCCATGCAGACAGTGTCTTCCCAGCTAACCAGTTTTAGCGCCGCCATATGAACACCTTCAGGAAAATAATCGTTTACCACTATAACGGCAGCTTCTTCCGGCGCTTCGTTGACATCTGTTGATCCTTCAGCGCCTTCCATGGTCTGTTCATCTTCTTCGGCAGACAATTCTCTGGCCTGCTCCGCGGCCGCCTTGGCCCTGGCCGCGGCTTCTTCCCTGTTCTTCGCGTCCTGGATCAAGCGTTCCTTCATCGCGTTGATCTGGTCCTGCATTTCTTGCGGGCTGAGCGCGACGGCTGTTGTAGATATCCCCGCCAGCACTATTGCTATCATCAAAACAGTGGTCCCCAATGTCCTTATTTTCATATTTTCTCCTTCTCCTTTTATTGGTCGAGCCCGATAATGTAGACTTGTATATTTTACCACACTTCAGATACGACAAAGAAGCAAGTTAAGCTTTTGCTCCTTTGTAGCGAAGAATTATGTCGCAGTTTTTGAGCTTGCCTTCCAGGCTCTTTTCAAAATCAAAGATAATATCGCGCACCTGGCTGATACTCAAATTATCATCGGTCGCAAACCCAATCTCCAGGAAGACCTTTTTACCGGCCTTGCGCATTCGCAGCCTGGTAATATTAACTGCCCTGGGCCTGACCTGATCGATCATTTTTTTGATATCATCGCGAGACTTTGTCGACGGGGCGGCATCGAGCAGGTCGAGCAGGTCTTCCCGCAGCGGCTTCAGCGGGGAAACCATAAATATCAAAGCCAGAACAATGGCCATTAAAGGATCTATATAGGGGCCAACCGACTCAAACCCCAGGCCCTTCAGTAAAAAGAAAAGCAGGAACCCTCCCAGTATCCCGAAAGCCAGCGCGCTGTCCAAAAACCACATTCGGCTGGAATCCTTTAGCACCTCCGAATCGCTCACCACCGCCATGCGCCTGATCCAGACCGCGAAAAATATGCTTACCAGACTGCTTATAAGCGCCGCCACGACCGCAGTGCCGTAATGCGTGATACTTTCGGCATGCAAAATATCCTGTACCGCGAAGCTAACGCAGATAATGCAGGTCAGTATGATCATTATGTGCTGTAATGCCGAAGTAAGCGGGCCATACTTGTCATAACCGTACTGGTAATTCTCGTCGGGCGGCTTCCCCATCCTGCGCACTGCCGCATAGACCAGCCCCGAAACTCCAAGAGTAACGATCCCCTGGGCGGCATCTAAAAGCAAGGTAATTGAATCGGTAAGGAATCCGCCCGCCAGCGGCACCAGAGCGACTATCACCCATCCGCAGATCGAAACTTTAGCGGCAAATTTTTGCTTTTTCTCGAGGGCCTTATCCATTTATTGTTTCTGGTATTTTTTGTCTTTTTCCTGCTCCACATCGTGAAGGACATCAAATATCCCTGTCAATTTTGTGATCTTTTGGTTGTGAAGCTCAAAGAAAAAGGCCATTAGATGCCCCTGGTACGCCATATCCGGCTGGTTATCCATATTAAAATCAAAATTACGGTTGACGCGTATCAACAGCGCGACTTTGTCCCCCTCCCCAACCGCTTCAACCACATCAACTTCATGGTTGGTTTCCTGCTGCCAGGCGCTGATCATTTGCAAAAGCTCTTCTGCTCCAATCAACATGTTATCTGTATCAGAGGGCAGTTTAAAGGTATCGGGAAACTCCACTGTTATATCCGAGGCGCAGTATTGCTCGACCAGCGGCCCGGGATCCATGCCTTCCATCGCGTTTTTCAGAAAGCTAGCGGCGATCGTCTTGTTCTCATCGGTCGATAGCGAAGTCGCGGCAAAAGATGGCAGGGAAAGCACAACACCAAGAAGCAGACAGACACCGAAAAAGAATATCTTACCTTTCATTTTTATGCCTCCTATTTGAGGGAACCTAAATTTTCCCTTCATGGTTAGGCATTATACTATACAGTTTTATGCTTGCCAACTTCTTTCACTTCCATGACATGTTGGGAAAGAATGTCATGAAGTTGAAGAAGCAAAAAAAACGGTAGATGCGGCTATTTTTTCTCCGCGAATTATTACTCCTTCTTTTTCAAGAAGGGCTTTTTTCATTGTTGACCCACCCTGATAGTTACCCAGCCGGCC
>JAHJBW010000234.1 GCA_018813405.1 Candidatus Margulisiibacteriota bacterium
ACATCCCTTACCACCATGATAGGCTTCGGTTCTCTTTATACTTCATCCCTGCGCCTTATAAAGGATTTCGGTTTATTCACTGCCATTGGAGTAGGAATTGCCTTTATCATCACTTTTACCCTATTTTTGGCATTTCTATTTTCACGCTTAGCATATTGCGCTTTAGGAAAAAAATATCGTCTTGAAATCAGCCAAAATGCGATATAATAGCCCAAGAAGGAGTAATTTATCATGAAAAAGAAAAAATGGATCCTCTGGGTACTTGTTGCCCTTATTATCATAGCTTTGGGGGCATTCTTTTACATGCGTTCGGGCGCCTCGGTAAAAGTTAATGTCCATACTGTCGGGAAAGGCACTATCACCGCCACCATCAACACCTCCGGAGTGGTAGACGCCAAGATCGCCGAACTGGGCAGTGGACTGGGTGGCAAGGTACAATGGATAGGCGTAAAAGAAGGACAAACCGTTAGCCCCAACCAGCTTTTGGCCAAAATAGAATCGTACGACACCGCCTCCAAAGATTACGAACGCACCAAAGCACTGTTCGACAAGGGGTATGCCACCGCCCAACAGCTGGAGAACGCCAGGAGCATGCTCGACAATAAAAGGATCGTCTCCCCCATCAGGGGGGTGGTCACCAGATCGACCCTCGACCCCGGCGAGGTGGCCACACCGGGCGTGCCGTTCCTTACCGTGGTCGACCTGTCCGCCCTGTGGATAGAGATACAGATCGACGAGGTGGACATTAAAGAGGCCAGTCTGGGACAGAAAGCCATCATTATTTCCGATGCTTATGTCGATCAGGAGTTTCCCGGCCAGATAGAGTGGATAAATTACAAGGCCGAAATCAAGAAGGTGGCCGGCATGATAAGGCCGGACGAAGAAGATAAGATCTTCAGGGCCAGGGTGAGCTTTTCTGACGGTGTGCAGGAAAAGTTCAAGCCGGGTATGTCGGTCAATGTAGATCTGGTTGTCAAAGAAAAACCCGACGCCCTGGTGGTGCCGCGTGAATCCGTTTTAACCATTGACGGCAAGAACTATGTTTACGTCATCTCGAACGGACGGGCAAAACAAAGAGAGGTACAGCTCGGATTAACAACCCCTATCCTGCTCGAGGTAGTATCCGGCCTGAATGAAGGTGAAATGATCGCCGCTTCCAACATTAAAAAGCTCGAGGATAAAATAAAAGTAAGCATCATAAAATGAGCGAGCAAGTACTGGCCATACAAGAGCTTAAAAAAACTTACCGCATGGGCCTGGTTGATGTCCCGGCCCTGCGCGGGGTAAGTTTCAATGTCAAACACGGCGAATTCATTAGCATCATGGGCCATTCCGGCTGCGGAAAATCCACGCTCATGAACCTGATAGGCTGTCTGGACAGGCCTACTTCCGGCTCGGTTTCGCTGGATGGGACCAATACCATAAGTCTTGATGATAATGAACTGGCAAACATAAGGAACAAAAAGATCGGCTTTGTTTTTCAGATGTTCAATCTTCTGCCACGCCTGAATGCCCTTGAGAACACCGAACTGCCCCTGGTCTATGCAGGTGTGCACGCCACTCAAAGAAAACAAAAAGCTACCGAAATGCTGACCAAGGTAGGGTTGGGTGACAGGATACATCACCTACCGCGCCAGATGTCGGGTGGTGAAATGCAAAGGGTAGCCATAGCCAGGGCGCTGATCACTGATCCCGCCCTGTTGCTGGCCGATGAGCCTACCGGCAACCTGGATAGCAAATCCGAAAGAGAGATAATCGCCATTTTTCAAAAGATTAACCGGGCCGGCACTACCATCGTTATGGTCACCCACGAGCAGGATATTGCCAAACACACCCAGAGGACTGTTTATCTAAAGGACGGTCAATTGCTCGAAGACAAGCCGCAGGAGAACATTATCATCGAGGAGCAGGCATGAACATATTTGAAAGCTTTTCGATGGCCTATAAGGCGCTCACCGGCAATATCATGCGCAGTATATTGACCATGCTGGGTGTAATTATCGGTGTTTTCGCGGTCATAACGCTGGTGGGACTGGGCGAAGGGGCCAAAGCCTATGTGCGTCTTCAGATAACACAGTGGGGCACAGGTACCAACTATTTGGAATTGCATCCCTGGGAAGAAGGCTCAATTCCTCTTTCTTCCGTAAGCGAAGCCAAGCTCACCTATGAAGACGCCATGGCCATAAAAGATCTGGACAATGTCCAGTATGTCGATCCGCGCGTTATCAGGGCTGCCACCCTGCGCTATGGCCGCAAACAACACAAGGTCCCTTTCATCATGGGTGTTTCGGCAGACTATCCCAAAATATACATCCATAATCCAGAGCAAGGGAGATTCTTTAATGAGGCTGATGTCTCTCAGCGAAGAAAGGTAGCGCTTTTGGGCAAAAAGGCCGCCAACGAGCTTTTCGGAGGCCTGTCCCCTATTGGCGAAAGAATGAAGATCAACGGCGACAAGTTCACCATTATTGGAGTGCTCGAAGAAAAGGGTTCCATGATGAGGTTTGATTTTGATGATCTGGCTGTAATACCGGTAACCACGGCAATGGATGTTTTCGATACCGAGGACATCCTCGAGATCGGGGTAGCAACCATAAATGAGAGGATGACACCTGTCGCGCAGGCAGAGATAGAACAACTGCTTACAAGGCGCCATGGCAAAAAGGATTTCAGGGTCGATTCTCAGGAAGAGACCATGGACATGCTAAATTCTATTATGGGGGCGCTTACGGGCATTATCGGCGGTATCGCCGCAATAAGCCTGCTGGTCGGCGGCATCGGGATCATGAACATTATGCTGGTTTCGGTCACCGAAAGGATACGGGAGATCGGCATTCGCAAGGCTATTGGAGCAAAAAGAAAAGACATCTTCGTTCAGTTCCTGGTAGAATCTATCACCATTAGTATTGTCGGAGGCTTCATTGGCCTGGTCCTGGGCGTAAGCTTATCGCTGGCCATTATGAAATTCCTCAACCTGCCCCCTACCGTTTCTTACTGGTCAGTTGCCATGGCGCTTGGTGTTTCGATAATGGTCGGCGTGGGTTCGGGTGTTTATCCGGCGATGCGGGCCGCGCGGCTTGACCCGGTAGATGCCTTAAGGTACGAGTAGGTCTGCCTCAATAGCCTTCTGGACATTGTCATCAAATTCGACATAGATGTTCTTTATCTTCCCGTTTTTGTCGATAACAAACGTGGTAGGGATTATAAGCAAACGAAAATCGTTCATGGAGATCAATTTCTTGTCGGTCAGCACGGTGAATTTGATCTCCTTTTCCTTGATAAATTCCTTGAGGTTGTCAACATTCCTGTCAAAAGCAACAGCCACTACCCTGGCATTTTCAATGGTTGACAGATATTCAAGCTCGTTCTGGCAAGACTTGCTCCATGAAGCAAAAAACACTAGAATGACAGTATCTTTGTTAAAGTTATCAGATAGAATAAAGGGCTTTCCGGAAAGGTCCTTTAATGTCAGGTCAGGTGAAATATCCCCCGCGGCAGGGCCATCGTTAGCAGACACGGCACAGCAAAAAAACACCGCAAACACAAGCAAAAAGATCAGCTTTTTCATGCTATTGAAGTATATGCTTTTTGCGTATGAGTGTCAAGAGTTTGGGGGAATAACAATACCTGTTCAAATCATTTGTAAAAGGTGATAATATTAAGCAGGTTTTTTAACATGGAAATCAAAATACCATCCCTTGAACTGAAAGAAGAGATCGGGAGAGGCGGTCAGAGTATTGTTTTTCGCGCTCTCCGAAATGGCAGGCAATACGCGGTCAAAGTCTTTTCCGAAGATCCCAGCCGGAACAAAAACGCTGAAAAGCGTTTCCTCAGAGAAGCCGAGGCCCTTGGCCGCATAAAACACACTGGCACCCCCAGGGTCATGGAGGTTGGCCAGGTCG
>JAHJBW010000235.1 GCA_018813405.1 Candidatus Margulisiibacteriota bacterium
GTCGGTATCCAAACCTGGTAATAACCATCTTTTGGCAATTTGTCCCTGGGGATGGCGGCACTGGCCTTGCCGGTGTATTCAACTGGGTTGACAAAGGGCTGACAGGGAGAAGCTGCTGTCTTTTTTTCAATGAGCTTTTTTAAAGGCAGGTAAAGCTCTCGATACCTGGCCATCAATTCTTTATCCTGGTGCAACAGGGAAAGGTCAATATGTTCCATGGTGTCAATGAAGTCCTCAAAATAACGGGTCTCAAAATCTATGACCACACTGTCGAGCTTTCCGCTCTCCAGCCAATCCTCTGCGGTCTTGTCCGACATGGAAGGAAACTTTCCCATCATTACCTTCCTGGCTTCTTCTTTATTGTAGGGATAGGACATTTTGACAGTTTCATCCTGCCAGGATGCGAACGCGGGAGTTATCAGGAGCAGACCCAAAAGAAAGACAACAAGCTTTTTCATGACCAGCCTCCTTATTATTTACAACTATTGTACATCAAAAGGGCCAGGTTCCCGGCCTCTTCCATGCTTTTTCCCATGGAGATAAATCCGTGATTTTTAATGATAAGGAAGTTTTCGGACCCCAGGACTTCGAGCAGGCTTTCTACCAGGTCGACCGTCCCGTAAGGTTTTTCTTCCCTGGTTTCCGTGATATTAAGCTTTTGGGCCCATTTGAGGATCTTTTGGGAATGCCCGTGGAAAATGGCGTTGATGTCTTTCCTGTTGTGATAGATGGCGCAATGTAAAATTGTTTCAGAAGACGGTTCGCGGCTGCCGGAAACCGACACCAGCTCTTTTTCCGGGTCACAGGAATTTACCAGGACAAAACAATCGTCAGAAAGCTCGTGTTTCATGCCAATGCGCGAGCCGGTGATAATAAAGGCGTCACTCTTTGCCGCCATTCTGCAGCTCAAATTCCCGTATGATCCGCCTTCATAAGGCGGGGCCAGGCCCAGATCGTGAAATTTTTTGCACCAGGCCTTTAGATCAACCAATTTTTCATCATGAGGCGGTTGTTTTGAGGTGAACTCAACGCGGAATTTTATGCCTTCATATCTTTCTGATGTCATCTGGCCTATGGATTCCTTTTTCGGTAATGATACCTGTTATCAGTTCTGCCGGAGTAACATCAAAAGCAGGATTTATTGCCTCTGATCCCGGTGAACAGACCAGGATAGTCCCCATTTTACCACTCTTGTCCGGCCCTGTCTGGTATAAAACCTCATCCTGGCTTCTTTCTTCGATAGGGATATCCTTACCCGACGGGCAATCTTTGTCGATGGTCGAGGTCGGTGCGGCTACATAGAAGGGAATATTGTATCTTTTGGCGGCGATAGCTTTCTCTAACGTTCCGATCTTGTTGGCGACATCACCATTCCTGGCTATCCTATCAGCCCCAACGATCATCAAGTCAACCTTGCCAAGCGACATAAGGTAAGCCCCCGCGTTATCGGGGATTATGGCATGCGGAATGTTCTCGTTCTTCAGCTCCCAGGCTGTGAGCCGCGCCCCCTGTGACCGAGGCCTGGTCTCGTCCACATATACGAAAACTTTCTTGCCCTGGTCTCGTGCCGCGTAAATGGGGGAGAGGGCCGAGCCAAAATCAACAAAGGCCAGCCAGCCGGCGTTGCAATGGGTTTCGATATTGAATGTTTTCCCGCCTTCGATAATGAGTTTAACTCCAAATTCCCCGATCTTCTTGCAACAATCGGCATCCTCATCTGCGATCCTTTGCGCTTCTGCAGCAGCCTTGTCTTTGCCCGCGTTGAAAACTCGCTCAACTGCGTAAAACAGGTTCTGGGCGGTGGGGCGGGTGGCTTCGATCTCTGCCCTGGCTTTTTGAGGGTCAGCTCCTTCTAGATATGCCTGTGCCATGGCGAATCCGGCAGTGGCGCCAATAGCACCGGCCCCGCGAACAATCATTGTCTTTATGGCACGGCAGGTATCAAGATAGGTCCTGGCCTCAAAGATCTTGAAGTCAAAGGGTAGAAGGTTCTGTTCTATCAAAAAGACGGACGAACCTTCCATCCAGACCGTTCTGTATTGTTTTCCTGCTACTTTCATTCGCTAATTGGCTGTTCCGATCAATATCCTGTAACTGCCGTTGTCCAGTTTTTCTTTGATTTCTATTTTGATGTTGTTGGTTTCGTCCAGATAGACATCTTTTTTGCCCTCTTTGCCGACATCAAAGGAAGCCCCGCCAAGTTTGGGCATGGAAGGGTCTGCATCTATCAGTTTTACCGGTGCTTTTCCATTTCTACATTCAGGGATGGTGTCATCGGCATACATGATCAAGACCCCATCGCCATACAGGTCTTTGTCGAACGTGCCTGTTTTTTGCCTGTTCTCAATTAAATAATAGGTCGTTTCCGTAAGCGGTATCTTTATCACCAAAGTATCTGAAGATCCATCCTCAAGCGGGCCCAATACCACCTCGACGGTTTCGCCGGGCGAAACTTCTTTGATCTTGTTTTCATCTATCCATCCCAGGCGCAGTTTTGTCCAGGATGAAATACCTGGAGGAGGAACGCGGTATTTATAGAAATGGCAGGACATTGGGTCCCAGAACCCCATATTGATTATGGAATTTTCGAAAACTGCGCGCTGGTCGCCTGGTTTTGCCTGCAGGTCGTGGTCATACAGGCAGGGGACAACTCGTTTTCCGTTCTTCACGCCTCCAAGAACGTGAGCAATATCATGGAAAAGCGTACCAAGGTGAGCCCGATACAAGAAGATGGCGATGCCGCCGTTGATCACCTGTCCGCTCTTTGTTTTCAAGACAACTTCTTCTTTCCAGCCAAGCATGCCGGGATATCCGCACAGGCCGATCATGCCATATTCCTTCAACTCCGCCGCCAGGTATAGGACCACGAAATCGTATTTAGAAAAATCAACATAGCTGTCGACAGAATCGATCGAGTCTTGAATAAGGGCTCTTATCTTGTTCTTGTCGACCTTCAGGTTTTGCGGGGCGATCCGATAGTGTGAAACGGGGTTGGGAAGCGTATGCCAGTCGTTGGTAACGGTAAAATTGACCTTCATTTTACCGTATGACATTTCATCAAAATATTTGTTGAGTTGGATGTTAAACCTTTTCTCGACCTGTTCACGCTCCGGATGGTGTTTGGCATCCGGGAAATCAACCAGCAGGACCAGACAGTTCTTTTCGATCGGCGTTTTATCTTCAGTATTGCTATCGGCGGCTTGGACAGGGGAAAAGAACGAACAGAACACAAAAAAACATACAAATATCCTAAACATATTAAA